>NZ_QRJA01000004.1:778-107019 GCF_003471405.1 Collinsella sp. AM20-15AC | reverse complement strand
GCGTGCCGGAAATCCAAGGGTTACACCCTAAGAGCAAACCACCCCTTCTAGGGGTGGTTTTGATTACGACGATCCCTTGGGGACGGAGGGATCATTTGGCGGTGCCGTTAAGCGGAAGGGGTGTTAGCGGGACTTTCTTTTGGGCATACAATGGCTATTGGCTTGCTGCGGTGAAGGTCTGTCCGCTCCGCAGCTTTTTTCTACGGTTAAAGGAGTACGTATGTCCGTTGAGGTCATGAGGTCTGTGATCGAGGCCGCCGAGGGCCGCGTGCCCGTCGACACGCTGTTTACCAATGCGCAGATCGTCGACGTGTATGGCCAGCGTGTGGCGCCCGGTAGCGTTGCCGTCAAGGACGGTGTGATCGTCGGCGTGCTCTACGATGGTCGCGACGATGCCGCTGGCACCTACGAGGCAACTGAGGTCGTCGACTGCCAGGGTCGCTATCTCGCTCCCGGTTTTATTGACGGGCATCTGCACATTGAGTCCTCGAACATCCGTCCCGCCGAGTATGCTCGCATGGCCGCGACGCGCGGTACTACCACCGCCATTGCCGACAGCCACGAGATTGCCAATGTTGCCGGTCTCGACGGCCTGCGCTTTATGATCGAGGATGGTCGTCGTGCGCCCATCTCCATCAAGTACATGATGCCTTCGTGCGTGCCCGCACTGCCCGACGAGCAAGCGGGCGCTGTGATTACCGCCGCTGACATGCAGGCGTTTTTTGCCGAGCATCCGGGCGATGTCTTTGGTCTGGGCGAAATGATGAACCTGCCGGGCGTCTTTATGGCCGACCCCGAGACCTGTGCCCGCATCGATGCTGCCAACCAGACGCCGTCCAAGCAGGTTGACGGCCACGCGCCGCTCGTTGCCGGTATGGACCTCAACGCCTATGCCGCAGCGGGCATTATCGCCGACCACGAGTCGACGATTCCCGAGGAGGCGCTCGACAAGCTGTCCCGCGGCATGTATGTGATGCTGCGTGAGGGCACGTGCAGCCACGACCTGGCCAATTTGTCTCCGATGCTGCTGGAGAACCCTGCCCGCGCCCGCCGCTGCTGCTTTGCGACCGACGACCGCGCTCCCTCCGATGCTCTTTCGACCGGCATGATCGACAATGTCTGCCGCGTGGCCATCGAGGCCGGCATCGACCCGGTGGTCGCCATCTCCATGGCGTCCCTTTCCACGGCTGAGGCATTTGGCCTGGACCACGGCTGTCGCGACCCGCATGAGCTCCGTGGCGCGATCGCCCCGGGCAAACGCGCCGACCTGCTGTTGCTCGATGACCTGACGTTTGCCAAGGCTCCGCATCGCGTATATGCCGCCGGTGCTCTGGTGGCGCAGGACGGCACCTTTGTGGGCGAGATCGCACCCGAGATGGCCGAGGTTGCGGCCCTTGCCGATGAGCTGCGCGCCTCCGTTAAGCTGCCGAAGCTTTCGCTCGACGTGTTTGACTATGCCTTTAAGCCGGGCGAGGCCGTGATTGACGTGGTGCCGGGTAAGGCCATCACGGGCATGGCTCGCCCCGAGAGCGCCGAGGGCCTGCGCCGCATTATGCTGATCGAGCGCCACGGCCGCGGCGTGTCACTGCAGGCCGAGGGCGCCGACGGTGATGGTCCTGCGGGCCTGGGTCTCGTTGGCAAGCACATTGGTCGCGGCTGGGTGCGCGGCTTTACCATCACGGGCGGTGCCATTGCCTCCACGATCGGCCACGACTCGCACAACGTGTGCGTGGTGGGCGACAACGCGGCCGACATGATGGCTGCCGTCGAGGCTGTTGGCCAGGGCGGCCACGTGCTGGTACGCGATGGCGAGGTCGTAGCGCGCATCCCGCTGGCGCTCGGTGGCCTGATGAGCGAGGGCACGGCCGAGGACGTTGCCGCGCAGCACGACGACTTTATGGTCAAGGCGCGCGCCATGGGCATCGAGCCGCCGCTCGACCCCATCATGGGCATCATCTTCCTGCCCCTGCCGGTGATCCCGACGCTCCGCATCCGCCCCGAGGGCATGTTCGACGTCACCACCTTCACCTACGCCGACTAGTCATCGGGGACGTTCTTAAACGACTAGTCGTTGGGGACACTCTTCCGTGTGTCGCCTGCCGCCGCGGTCGTGGGCTCTCTGGCACGCGTGAGCTATTTGCCAGGTCTATGTAACGTTTACGCCCGCGGAGTCTTATTTGAGCTCCCTTTGGGTACGTTGGAATCGGATACACGTTCGATTCCAACAAGCCCGAAGGGAGCTTTTCTATGTTTAAACTGATTGCATCCGATATGGACGGCACACTGCTTGACGAAAACGGCCAGGTGCCTCCCGAGACCTACGAACTGATTCTGGCGCTACACGAGCATGGCGTGCATTTCGCCGCATCGTCAGGTCGTCGCTACGATCGCCTGTGCGAGTTCTTTGCGCCCGTTCGCGACAAGATGGACTTTGTCGCCGCTAACGGCGCCCAAGTCTACGCCGACGGTAAGATGGTAGACCGTGAGGTGTATTCCCACCTGGCGATTCGAAGGCTCGCCCAAGCCGTCAGGACGTTTCCCAATCTGCATCTTGCGCTCTTTGACCGAACCAAGTCCTTCCTGCTCGATGACGAGTGCAAGTTCGTGCGTGAGGTCGATAAGGACCTTCCCAATGCCGAGCGTATTTGGGAGCTGCCCGATCCCAGCGTAAATATCATCAAAGCGAGTATCTTTTGCGACGACAGTGCGGTTATGGACAGTGCGTACGTGCTACAGCGCGAACTTGGTCAGCTCTTTACTTTTGCGCCTTCGGGCAACGCGTGGATCGATGCCATGCAGCCCGGTGTGTCGAAGGCCTCGGGTATCGCGCAGCTCGCGGAGCATTACGGCATTGGTCGCGACGAGGTCATGGCGTTTGGCGACTCGATGAACGACTACGAGATCATTCGCTTTGTCGGCACGGGCTGCGCGATGGAAAACGCGCGCCCCGCGCTTAAGGCGGTGGCCGATCGCGTGGTGGGTTGTAACCGCGACCACGCCGTCCAGCAAGAACTCCGCCGTGTTCTGGAGAGCCTTGCTTAATCCAGCAGTTAGGGACGTTCCTTTTCTGCCGGGTTGCTGCTGCTAGGCGAGGGCGGCCATGATGGTGTGGGCGACGCCGTCGTGGTCGTTGTCGTATCCGGTGACGGCGTCGGCGGCCTCGCGGTCTTCGGGCTCGGCGTTGATCATGGCCATGCCGTGGCCCGCTGCCTGCAGCATGGGGATGTCGTTGATGTTGTCGCCGAACGCCCAGGCGTCGGCGAGACGCTCGCCCAGGTGCTCGCATAGCCACGTGAGGGCCGTTCCCTTGGTGGCGCCCTCACCCATGACCTCGATATTCATGGCGTAAGAACGCGTGACCTCAATGCCTCCGAGCGTGTCGAGCTCCGCCGCGATGGCGTCGCGATCGGCCGGGTCGTGCCAGTACATGGCGATGCGTTCGAGCGTCTCGACCCCGTCGATCTTGCTGTCGATATCCATGTCGATCGGTGTTCGTGTGCGCTTGAGCGAAGCCGCGATGTGGGGGTCGCCGCCGCAGAATTCGTCCAGGCGCGTGTAGAGCGAGCGGGGGAGGAAGCACTGCCCATCCGCGAAGATATCGAAGGTCACATCGTGGCCGGCGGCGATGCGACGGACGCGATGGGCAATGCCGCGATCGAGCGGACGGCTCAAAATGCGCGTGGCGCGCGAGGCATCGTTGGGCACATCGTCGTCGAGCTGCCAGACGCTGGCACCGTTGGCGCAGACTGCGTAGTGTACGGCGGGGTGGGCGAGGATGGGCTCAAAGACGCCCGACAGCGGGCGCCCCGTGCAGGGCACAAACTCAATACCGCGGCGCGCGAGCTCGTCGAGCATCGCCCAGGTGGCGTCGCTCATCTGCTTATCGCTCGTCAGCAGCGTTCCATCCATGTCGGAAAACACAATCATTCGATGCAGCCCTTTCTACTGGCATAAAAAGCGTGGCCGAGGGCGGTGATGCCCTGGCCACGCTCGGGTTCTATAACGGTCTGCGTCCTAGCGGTCGGCGAGCGGCTTGTACTCCAGCGGCTCGATAACCGGGCGATACGCGGGACGGATGATGCGGTGCGCGCAGAAGAGCTCTTCCATGCGGTGCGCCGACCAGCCGGCCATGCGGGCAACGGCGAATAGCGGCGTAAAGAGCGTCTCGGGCACGCCGAGCATCTTGTAGATAAAGCCCGTGTACAGGTCGATGTTGGCGCAGATGGGCTTGGTCATGCCGTGGTCGCGCATCACCTGCGGTGCCAGGTGCTCGATGCGCTCGATGAGTGCGAACTCATCGCCCAGGTCCTTCTTGGCGGCAAGCGTGCGCGCGTAACGGCGGCAGACCTCGGCACGTGGGTCGCTCAGCGTGTAGACGGCGTGGCCCATACCGTAGATGAGACCCGTGCCGTCGAAGGCCTGCTTATCGAGGATCTTGCCTAGGTAGGCCGCGACCTCGTCCTCGTCCTCCCAATTGGAGACATGCGCGCGGATGTCCTCGTGCATGGACACGACCTTGGCGTTGGCACCGCCGTGGCGCGGGCCCTTGAGCGAGCCGATAGCCGCGGCGTAGGCGGAATACGGGTCGGTGGCCGAAGACGACAGCACGCGGCAGGCAAACGTGGAGTTGTTGCCGCCGCCGTGCTCGGCATGCAGCATGAGCATCACGTCGAGCAGCATGGCTTCGTCGCGGGTGAACGCCATGCCACCGCGCAAGACCTGTAGGATGGTCTCGGCGGTGGAGAGGCCGGGCGTGGGGTGCGGCACGTGAACCTCGGAGCCGCGAAGCTTGGCGACCGAGGCCATGTGTGCGAAGGCGGCGATGCGCGGGAGACGTGCGAGCATGGAAATGGCGACGTCGATTTCGTGCTCGGGCGTGATCACGTCTGGTTCGGCATCGAAGGCGTAGAGCAGCAGTACGGCGCGCTGGAGCACGTTCATGATGCTCGACGACACCGTGGTCATAGGGAACTCTTTAACGTATTCGTCGCTCAGGTGCCTAAAAGCACCCAGACGTTCGCAAAAACCGTCAAGCTCTTCCTTGGTGGGCAGAGAGCCCGTAATGAGCAGATAAGCGACCTCTTCGTAGCCGTAGCGATTCTCGGCCTGGGCGTTGTTGACCAGATCCTCGATGCTGTAGCCACGAAGCGTGAGTTTGCCCTGATCGGGCACGACCTTACCGTCGACCTTGTTGTAGCCATGCACATCCGAGATGCGAGTGAGGCCCGCGACCACGCCCGAACCGTCTGCATTGCGCAGGCCGCGCTTGACATTGTGCTCGACAAACAGGTCCTCGTCATAAGGGTCGGTCGGCAGGCCGTGGTAGAGGTTTTCGCTTTCGGGCGAAATCTGACGGCTCGCCTCGTAATCCAGAACCAGGCGGCTCAAGTGGTCATCGAAGCGGTAATAGATTTTCTTGGCGTCGTAGGCCATGCGCGCTCCTCTCCGGGCCGCATCGGGGTGACTTGCATGGGCATGCGCGCGTCAGGCTATCCCCAGCGGCTTGCTCGCTACAGGCGGTACATAAAGTTGAAGACGTCCTCGCGCTGGATGGACACGTTGACGCCCGAAAGCTCGCCGGCCTCGGCCAGCGCCTTCTGCAGCTCGGCGAAGTCGAGCTTGGACTCGGCGGTATCGGCCAGCATGGTCATGGTGAAGATGTCCTCGATAATGGACTGCGTGATGTCGCGGATGTCGACGTTGGCCTCGCCTAGGACACGGGTGACGCCGGCGACGATGCCGGGGCGGTTCTTGCCAAGGACGGTGATGACGATACGGGAGGACGAGATCTCGGCCATGGGAAACCCTTTCGCGTGATTGCGGCGCGCGCGGGGCGCTCCGCTACGGTACAGTGTTCATCATTGTACCTGTCTGGCGCAAAAAAGGCGCGCTCGCTGCGGCGTTACATGCCTGCAACATGAGCGTAAGGGGGAAGGCCGCACGGGGAAGAGCCGTCTGGCGCGTGTCCGGCTCGTGTTGGGTTGATTTCCGATCTCAGCCGAACACATTGAGCGGACAGGCCGTTCCCGCAGTCAGCCGAACGCCTCCGACGGCTGATTCCGAACTGGAAGCGGAGGGCATCCCCGCCCTTCGGTAGGGGATACCGCTCCGCGGCGCATGCCGCGGGCGGCGCCCCTATCGGACCACCGTGACCTCAGTTGGGATGGGCCCAGCACTGCCGCGTACTCGGTGAGCTAGAGCCAACTGTTCGTCTTCACGTCGCGTATGGCGATATTTCGGTCGTCCGGCTCGGTGATGCCGTAGCCGAACGCCTGGAGCGTCTCGATGGACTCCTGGATCCTCTGTTGGAACATGGGACCCGGATCGACCCTCGGCCCGAGGTGCCCGCGCCAAAGGCACGGCGTGGCGCGCAGCATGTTATGGATTTTGGAGATGGGCTCGATGTCGGCGTAGACGTTGAGCGTCGCCATGGCGTCCTTGTGGCCGAGGATCGATTGGAGCGCCTTGATATCGCCGCCTTGGCGGATCCACTGCGTTGCGAACGTGTGGCGAAGGCCGTGGAACGTGATCAGCTCGTCGTTGGTGCCCATGAGGCCGTTGGTCTCCGAGAACGTCTTGAACGCCCTGCGGATATAGCTTGTCGTCGCGAAGGTCGCGCCCGGCTCCGACAGGATGTAGCAGTCCCCGATCTCGACCGCCCCGGTAAGGCCGCGCAAGCGCAGCTTTCCGCAGTCGATCTCGTGGGTCTCCTTCAGGAAGGGGAGTAGGCCGACCGGGTCGATGGGGATACCCCTGGCGTCATGGGTCTTGGTGTCCTTGATGAACGAACCCATTCCCTTCGCGTACGCCACCGAGTGTCTGATCGAGATCAGGCCCGTCTCGAAATCCACATCGCACCACCGAAGGCCGCAGACCTCGCCGATTCGCATCCCCGTGTGCAGGGCGAGTACGACCGCCCTCTAATCCTCGGCGGACCAATCGAGTCCGAACTCCTTTCGGGCATCCTCTTCGCTCATGACTTCGAGAAGGTCTCCGGGTTGGCAACGAAGGGCGAGGCATAGCTGCTCGAGTGTGTTGAAGCGAATGCCGCGAATATGCCCTTTTTTAATACGGGACAGGTTCACGGGCGTGGTTCCAATCCTTTCGGCAAGTTCGTTCGAGGAAATCTTTCGCTCGGCCATGATCTTGTCGAGGCGAACAATTACGGGCATGGCGTTTCCTTACGCAATCTCGTCGGAGTCGAGGTACAGCTCTCGGGCGTACAAGAAGAGCTGGGAAAGCATGAACAGGACGATGCCGAGAACCAGAGAGGTCCAATCGAATGATGAAGCGATCTCTTGGGCGCCGACGGCCCCCTCGCCGCCAAACATCGAAACGGAGGTTTTGAGTGAGCCGGCGTAGAGGCTGGTGGCAGCTTGAACAACGAAGAGAATGCCGAGCACCTTCAAGCATGTCGCAGACCCTTTCTTGAAGGGGTCTCCGCTCTTGATCGTCCACACGAGAACGGCGCTGAGGATGGTCGTAGCGATACCGATGACGGCAGGGACCAATGTCGAGATCGCAAGGGCTGGATACGCGGGGGAGTCTGCAATTACAGGGTTGTCGAGCACTTCGATTGCTGGCTTTAAGGAGAACGCCACTTGTGCGATGGCGGTGGCGCAAAGGGTCGCAGAGGCTATCGCACATGCGATGCGGAAGGAATGAAGCCGGGGAGTGCGATTGTCGGAACTCATAATAACCTCCGAAGAATTTAAAAAACTCAGGTTACTTTTTAACAGTTTATGTTAAATTGACTTTGCCGGCAAGTAATCACAGCATGCTGCAATCACTAGATGCGAGGAAGGGCCGAGCATTTTGTTCGGCCCCTCTGTTCCGACTGGATGAGGTTAAGGTTGGCGATGAATATGCTCAAAATCTCGAAGGCGATCTTTAGGTCGCTTCTCTCCTCCAGGTCGCTCTGTGTTGTCGTTGTTGCGTTGATGGTTCTTTGTGCTCTGCCCGTCTTCAGGAGCGCGGCTGGCATCGACGGACGGGTCGAATACCTCGAGTCGGGAATAACCCGTGTTGAGCAGGAATTGTCAGCATCCTATGCGGATGCGCTTGTGAATGCGGGGGAGGACGGTGTCTATACCTCTTCATCAAGCATGCCCGCGCTTCTGTACCCTCTTGCCGCGGGACGTCTTATCTTGGCACCGCTCTCTCCCCTACTTCCGTTTCTGCAGATATCGGATGGAGAGTACACCTATTATGACGGATCGAAGGAGTACTTGCTATGGGTCGCAACGGCCGTTGCCGTCTCGTTCCTTGCCGCGCGTCTTAACAAACGTGAAAAGCTCATCATCCAGGCACCGATGGGCGAGCTGGGTAGACTTGTTGCATCGAGCGTATGGGCGAGTGTTTTTGCAATGCTTGCCGTCCTCGCCATCAATCTTCCAGGGATAATCGCCGCGCTTGTGAAGAATGGCCCGGGCTCGCCGTTCTATCCGATAGGCTACATTCAATATGCGACTCCGGTTATCAAACCGGCTTGGCTGGTGTTCGCGCAGACGGCCATCTTGCAATTCTTGGTGGCAGCGTTCATCTCGCTTGTCGTTCACCTTGCCGTGAAGATTGCCAATAACCCTACGCTTGGAATCGTGTTCGTATGTGCCCTGATGGGGGTGACGATGGTTCCCGGGTATTACGGAAGATCCATCGCTTTACGTGAGTTCGCCCTGTTGAATCCCCTTACGTATGCGAACACTGAGTTGACCGTCGGCGCCTATAGCCCGTACCCGACAACGCAGATAGTGAATCTGCCTGGACTTTGCTTCGAGCGTGGCGCGATTACCCTCGTATGCGCAATCGGGATCGAGGTGCTGGCAATTAGCCTGCTTTGCGTTGCTGGAAAGAGCGGCTGCGCGCGCCCGATGTCCCCGATTTGTCTTGAGAGAGGTTCCTTCACCGCATCGAGAACGACAGCCCGTTCGAGCGCTTGTGCCTCCGCCGTTGCATACGTAAGAACGATGGGGAAGCTGCTCCTGCATTCTCCTGCCCTCGCCGTATGCGCGATTGCAATGTCGACGGCGATGCTGGCCCCGGCTCTGGTCGAGGTGTTTCCTGACGCTGGTGACGTTTCCGCTGTTCGGTATAGGGATGGGGAGCTCCGTTCAATAGATCGGTATCTAGAGCAGGACGCTGCGAATATGGACGTCGAGGGCAAAGCGGCCCTGGAAGGCATGCGAGATGCTCTTTCGGGTTTCGTGTACGCGCCCACGCCTGCGGAGGGGTTTCGAAGCCTTGCGACGTACGAGCGCGCTCGAGGCGAGCTGGGCGCGGCAGATGCGACTCTCCTGCAATCGATCGGAATCGAGCCGGAGACTCCTTCTCGTGCGGAGGCGCGCGCCCTTCTGCTTGAGTCGATCGCGAGCTTGCCGGACCCCAAGGTTTACGAGTTAAGTACGAAGATGCCCCCATTAATCCTCCTTTCGTATCTCCAGGCAGCGCTTCCCTCCTTATTTTTGCTGTTGCCCGTGGTTGTCACATCGCTCGCGTGCACCCACCTGCAGTGTCGTTCCCTTCTGGTTCTCCAGATCCCCGCAACAGCGCATGTGCGTTTTCTGACGGCTGTTGCGCTGGCTCTCCTGCTTGGCTTGGTGCTGCTTTTGGTGTCGATGGTTCCCGCTGTCGTTGTGTCCGTGATTAAGAACGGTGCGGGTGGATCGGAGTATCCCGTCGCTCTCATTCGGGCGGGAGCTTCGACAACGTCCATGGTGGGGGAGGCGGTGTTGTGCAGTATTCCGTTGCTGGTCATGGCATACGGCGTGATTTCCGTCGTCGCTGCGTTGACAGCAGCGATTAGCCGCAACCCCGTTGTCACCGGAATGGTTTGCGCGGTTCTCTTGGTGTTGGGTTCGTTGAGCGCTCATGTTGAAAGCGTGGGCATGGGCGTCGCGCTGCTGGCTCCATTCGACTCGTTTGATCCCGCTTCCCAGGTGGGGACGATTGGGTTCCTTGGGCGAGGGACGAACGCGATGCCTTTTGGAGAGGTCGTCGGCGCATCGGGCGCTCTGCTGGTGGTCTTGGGCGCCGTATCTCCGTTGATGGTGCGCCTGAGTGTTCCAAAGATCGAAAGGGGATGATCTCGATGATTGACCTTCAAACGCTGACGATCTCTTATGGAAAGAAGGTGCTCGTAGATTCGGTGAACGCTGAGTTTGCCCCGGGTACGGTCTACGGTCTCGTCGCTCCGAACGGGCATGGAAAGACGACGTTGCTGCGTGCGATGGCAGGTTTGCCGGGTCCTCGCGTGGACGGGAGCATCGTTCTGGATGAGGTGCAGGGTACGGGTGCGAGAGAGGTCCGTTCTATGATCTTCTATGCACCTGGTGAGGGGACGCTGCTGTATCCCGGATTGCGTGCGGAAGATCACTTCAAGATGGTTTGCGATATGTGGCCGCATGCTCGCGATATCGAAGAGATAGTGGAACAAACGCAGATAGGCGAGTTCGCGAAGATGAGGATCCGCACTCTGAGCCAGGGCATGAAGCAGCAGCTTACCCTGGCGATTGCGTATGCGACGGGCGCGCGGTACCTTCTATTAGATGAGCCCATGAACGCGCTCGACCCCAGCAGGGTGGACTTGCATTCCGAGATTCTCAGGAAGCTGGCCGATTCTGGTACGTGCATCATCATGTCATCCCACATCTTGGATTCGGTCGATAGGCTGTGCGATGAGATTCTGTTTTTGAAGGATGGGAGGCTCATTAGAAGCATTCCGCAAGATGATGCTGCGCCGAAGTCTCCTGGATCCCATTTCGCAAAGCCTGCCGGACGCGCCGAGGGTGCGCTAAGCACGTATCGGCGACTCTACGAAAAGGGCGGGTAGAAATGCAAGTTAAAAATCTATGTGGTCAATATAATACCGTTAAACCCGCATATCGATACCGCTCAGCCATTCGCCTCGCCCCCGTCGCACGTATCTTCATCCGGTCTGTTACTTTTAATCTAACGATTCTTTGAGGAACGTAGGTGCTTCCAAATGTACTGTCGACTTCTTCTCAAACTGATCCTAAGAGACAAGGCCGCATGGATTTGTACGCTCGTTCTCGCTGCAGCCTTTTCCGTCCCCATTGCGTTCAATTCACCCATCTACGGGCCCTTCTTTATGAAGCAGGGCATGCAGGGCTTTGTCGACGCATTCAATACGCGCGCACCCCAGGCCAACGGCACAGACCTATCGCCAGAGCAGCAAGCTGACGCGGAGCTTGCAAGATACGCGAACGCCGCCCTCGCCGCTCAAACCGACGCCGCCTTTCTCGATTCTGCCGAGAGCTACTACGCGCTCATGGACGAGGGCTTCCAATCCGGGTCCATCGTGGGAGACCGAGAGACCAATGACGCGGCGCTCGCATATTGCCGCGCCCTGAGCAGCTCCGGCATCACGGATATCCCGGCCTCCGCAAACGACCTGCCATTCCTTTCCTTCCTGCCTTACGCCATTGCCGCGGCGCCGTCTTTCCTTCCCTTCATCCCCTTCCTTCTCTCGTCGATACTCGTGCTCGGCGCCACAAGGCCCGGGACCCTGGCGGCAAAGGCGCCCGCACCCAAATTCCGGCGCCTTATCCAGATCGTGTTTTCGATAATCGTCGCGGGGACCGCGATGCTCCTCGCCGGCCTTGCACCCGGGAGCATTTGCGCCTTGGTCCTAAACGGCTTCGGGCAGATTGGGTACCCGATCGCCTTCTTCCATGACGGCGCGCTTGCCACCACGACCGCGGGAAACGTCTTCACGACCCTGCTTCTCGCGCTGCTTGCGGGCGGAACCTTGATATCCGTTTGCTCCGTCGTCCTATCGACCGCAACGAGGCGCGTCTTCGCAGGCCCCCTTGCCTCAGCGCTGCTTGTCGCGGCCCCGGCATTCCCGTTATTGTTCGATTCGGCGCTGGAGCATAATGCCGTGCTCGGGCTCCTGCCGCTGGCCGTGTTTTCGCCTATCGAGGCAACGGGTTACGTAGGGTGCTTCCCGACGGAATTCATCGGCTCCGGTTCAGGCAGCGCATCGATGCTTGCCGTGGCCCTGGCATACGTCGCGGTCCTTTTTGCAGTCGGCGCCGTTGCGGCAAGGTCGCCCAAGCAGGCCGGACCCGCTAAAAAGCACCATGGGCTCGAGCTTCTAGACGCGAGCGTGGGATACGGGAGCACGACGATACTTTCAATCGGGTCGCTTCTCCTGAGCCCGGGAACGGCGGCGGGCCTCGTTGCTCCCAACGGCTCGGGAAAAACCACCCTCCTGGAAGCGCTGTCGGGCCAATTTCCCACCCGCATCCGCTCGGGAAGCCTGGCGGCAGACGGAATCAGCCAACGTCGATCAGCCGAATTTGCAGAACTCGTCTACCTGAGCTCTTCGGGCAGCACGGATCTCTACCCCACGCTATCGGCCCTCGAGCACCTTGCTTTCGTTAGGGATGCGTGGAAATCGGCCGCCGACATCGACTCGCTCTGCAGCTCCCTCGGAATCTCCCCATATCTCGACAAGCCGGCCCGTAAACTCTCGACAGGAATGAAGCAGCAGGTAAAGCTTGCCATGGCGATAGCGACCGATTGCCCGTACCTCATCCTCGATGAACCGCTGAACGGCCTCGATCCGGGAAAGCGGAAAACCTCCTGCGACGCGATGCGCAGCGAGGTGGCGCGGGGACGAAGCGTGCTCATTTCAAGCCATCTGCTCGACGACCTGGCAGACCTCACCGACTCGTTCTACTTCATCGAGGCCGGCACGCTCGTGGAAAAGACCGAGTCGTCCTCGCAGACGCTCAAGCAGGAATACCTCGATACATACGAGGGAGGTGAATGACATGAAACTGTTTGAACAGCTGAAGTCCAATGCGTCGCGCATGGCTGTCTACGCCATCCTCGTGGCAACGGCTTTATGCGGAATCGCGGCACCCGTCTATGCGCTCAACGGGGAGAAAGGCGATGTCGAACCCGCGTACATGGCTTCGACGGTTAAGGACCGGTACAAAGCCTTCTCTGGAGACACGTTTTACGTAGCAGAGTACGACACGACCTACCGTCAGCTTCGCTACAACAAGAGATACGAATATCTAGGCCCAGAAGTAATCAGCTATACGTCGGGTTGGTACCGCTCCAGCTATGGACACATAACCCAGTTCAAGTGTAACTACCGTGTGTACAACTAAAGCAACCCGGCCGGGACGAGGGGCGACGCAAAAGCGTCGCCCCTCGTTTTTAACCATGTCAACTGAACCTAGTTCAGTTTGGTTGATTTCCGATCTCAGCCGAACACATTGAGCGGAAAGGCCGTTCCCGCAGTCAGTCGAACGTCCCCGGGGCCCTTCTCAGGCCCCGGGGACGGCATTTTCCCAGTTGAAGGAACGGTGGAGATGTGTTTCGATGGGTCAGATTCGTGTCGTTCCGAAAAGACCGTGAACCTTTTGTGGGACACGCGGCGCCGTGGTACCATAACCAAGTTTGTTGTCTTGGTCGGAAACCAAGACGCCTTATGCGCTGATCGGTAACCAGCGCCTGACCAATAAGGAGTCCTACCATGAAGCAGGGTATCCATCCCCAGTATGTCGAGTGCACGGTGACGTGCTCCTGCGGCAACACCTTCAAGACGCACGCTACCGTGTCCGAGATGAAGGTCGAGCTTTGCAACGAGTGCCACCCGTTCTACACCGGCCAGCAGAAGTTCGTCGACACCGGTGGACGCGTCCAGCGCTTCGCCGACAAGTTCGGTGGCGCCGCTGCCGCCCAGCTCAAGAAGGCTGAGGAGGCCAAGGCTGCCAAGGCCGCCAAGGCTGCTGAGGCCGAGGCCGCTCGCAAGGCCGCCGCTGAGGCTAAGGCTGCCGAGAAAGCTAAGCGTGCTGCTAAGTTCGCCGAGGAGGCTGCCAAGCAGGCCGCCGAGGCTCCCGCAGAGGCTCCCGTCGAGGAGGCCGCTGCCGAGGCCGAGACCACCGAGGCTGCTGAGTAAATAGCTCGCCGCGGAATCACTCGCATTCATGGCATGAGGGCCGTGCATCCATTTGGGTGCGCGGCCCTTTTCTTTTTATTGGCGCAAGCTAACCTGTCCCCGTGGCACCAAATGGCAGAGAGACGGCGTTTGCTCAGATAAAACTTGCCAAAATAAACCTGTCCCATTGTGGCAGGTTGGTCATAGTTATTACGTGGCGGTCGAGGTCGACCGTATAGGCCGCGCCTTGTTTGGCTAAAGTACAATCATCTGTGTTTAACTCG
Organism: Collinsella sp. AM20-15AC; assembly: GCF_003471405.1. Classification (NCBI taxonomy): domain Bacteria; kingdom Bacillati; phylum Actinomycetota; class Coriobacteriia; order Coriobacteriales; family Coriobacteriaceae; genus Collinsella; species Collinsella sp. AM20-15AC. Next base: position 92,820 of record NZ_QRJA01000004.1, on the reverse strand, counting down.
CCCGCAGCTGCACGGCGTGGGCGATGGCCAAAAAGGAAAACCACATGGGATTCATGTCAAAGCTGCTGTCCTTTGGATCCGATAAGGACCTTAAGCGCTACTACAAGATCGTCGACCAGATCAACGGTCTTGAGCCCCAGTTTGAGAAGATGACCGAGGAGGAACTCCGCGGCCAGACCGATAAGTTCCGCGAGCGTTACGCCAACGGCGAGTCGCTTGACGACATGCTCCCCGAGGCCTTTGCCACCGTGCGTGAGGCTTCCAAGCGCACCATGGGTATGCGCCACTTTGACGTGCAGCTCATTGGCGCCATGGCACTGCACGAGGGCCACATCGCCGAGATGAAGACCGGCGAAGGTAAGACCCTCGTCTCCACGTTGGCTGGCTATCTCAACGCTATTGCCGGCAAGGGCGTGCACGTCGTTACTGTCAATGATTACCTTGCCAAGCGCGACTCCGAGTGGATGGGCCGCATCTATAAGTACCTGGGCATGACCGTCGGTCTGCTCCAGAACAACATGCCGCTCGAGCTCAAGCGCCCGGCCTACCAGGCCGACGTCACCTACGGCACCAACTCCGAGTTCGGCTTTGATTACCTGCGCGACAACATGGTTACCCGTCCCGAGCAGCGCGTGCAGCGCGGCCACAACTACGCCATCGTCGACGAGGTTGACTCCATCCTGATCGATGAGGCTCGCACCCCGCTGATCATCTCGGGCGCTGGCACCAAGTCCGCCAGTACCTACAAGGACTTCGCGCGTGCCGTGCGTGGCCTTGAGCGCGGTGAGGACGTGTCGCACGACATGCTTACCGCCACCGAGGACGTTGAACCCACGGGCGACTACGTCATGGACGAGGCCAAGCACACCATCGCTGCCACCGAGCGCGGTCTTAAGAAGATCGAGCGCCGCCTGGGTATCGATGACATCTATGCCGATCTCTCCGGCCAGCTGGTCAACCACCTGCAGCAGGCGCTGAAGGCCCAGTACATGTTCCACCGCGACAAGCAGTATGTGGTCACCAACGGCGAGGTCAAGATCGTCGACGAGTTCACCGGCCGCATTATGGAAGGCCGCCGTTACTCCGAGGGCCTGCACCAGGCCATCGAGGCCAAAGAGGGCGTGCTCGTGCGCGAGGAGAACCAGACGCTGGCGACCATCACCCTGCAGAACTACTTCCGCCTGTATGACAAGCTCTCCGGTATGACCGGTACGGCACTCACCGAGGACGCCGAGTTCCGCGAGATCTACAAGCTGCCCGTCGAGGTCATCCCCTCCAACAAGCCCGTGCAGCGCGTGGACCACGAGGACCTGGTCTACCGCACCATTCAGGCTAAGTACAACGCCGTTGCCGACGACGTTGAGCGTCGTCACGCTAAGGGCCAGCCGGTCCTGGTGGGTACCGTCTCCATCGAGAGCTCCGAGAAGCTGTCCGCCGCCCTCACGAAGCGCGGTATCGCGCACGAGGTCCTCAACGCCAAGCACCACGAGCGCGAGGCCCATATCGTTGCCCAGGCTGGTCGCTATGGCGCCGTGACCATCGCTACCAACATGGCCGGCCGCGGTACCGACATCTTGCTGGGCGGTAACCCCGACGAGCTGGTGCGCGAGCGCCTGGAGTACGAGGGCCTGACCATGGAGGACGTAACGCCCGAGCAGCTTGAGCAGTTTAACGCCGAGGCCAAGGAGACTTGCAAGGCCGAGCGCGAGCGCGTTCTTGCCGCCGGCGGCCTGACCGTTATCGGCACCGAGCGCCATGAGTCCCGCCGTATCGACAACCAGCTGCGCGGCCGTTCCGGCCGTCAGGGCGACCCGGGCGAGACCCAGTTCTACCTGTCGCTCGAGGACGACCTCATGCGTCTGTTTGGCGGCGACAAGATGGACCGCGTCTCCAAGATGATGGTCACGGCTGACATGGGCGACGATATGCCCATCCAGCACAAGATCATCTCCAAGGCTGTCGAGAGCGCCCAGCACAAGGTCGAGAGCATCAACTTCTCCATGCGCAAGAGCGTTCTTGAGTACGACGACGTCATGAACAAGCAGCGCCAGGTCATCTACGCCGAGCGCAATAAGATTCTGGACGGCAAGGATCTGACCGACCACATCACCGAGGTCATGCACGATACCGTGTACCGCTGCGTGCAGGAGTTCTGCACCAAGGACAGTCACGATGGCGAGCGCGACCTGGAGGGCCTGCGCAAGTGGGTTGTGGAGCTCACCGGCCACATCGATACGCCGAAGTTCCCCGACGAGGATTATGAGGCCCTAGCTGCCGATGTCCTGGCTTACGTAGAGAAGTGCTACAACATGAAAGCCGAGCGCTTGGGCGAGGACCTGATGCGCGAGCTCAACACCCAGGTCATGCTGCGCGTCATCGATACCCGCTGGATGAACTACCTGCAGGAGATGGACTACCTCAAGACCGGCATCGGCCTGCGCGGCTTTGGCCAGCGCGACCCGCTGGTCGAGTACAAGACCGAGGCCTACGGCGCGTTCCAGATACTCGTCGACACCATGTACGAGGATTACCTGCGCACGGTTCTGCGCATCGAGATCAAGGCTGCCCCGCGTGTCGTGGAGCACAAGGAGGAGCCCGCGCTCGAGGGTGCGCACTTCTCCGGTCCTGCCGAGGTCGATGGTGACAACGGCGACTCGGTGCTGCGCAAGCAGGCGCAGGTGCAGGCCCGCACGGCTGTCCAAGGCGGACCGGCTGCCGTCAACAACGGTGGCAAGGTGACGACCTACCGCAAGTCCGAGAGCGACGATCCGTACGTCAACGTGGGCCGCAACGACCCGTGCCCTTGCGGTAGCGGTAAGAAGTTCAAGTACTGCCACGGCAGGAATCGTTAATGGCTGAGGCTTTAGAGGTAACGCCCGCCGAGCTGGACGCGTTTGCGGACCGGCTCGGCGAGGTCGAGTCGTATCTTCATTTGGACGAGAAGCGCACGCGCGTGACCGAGCTCGAGGCCAAAAGCGTGGCCCCCGGCTTTTGGGATGACGCCGACGCCGCTCGCGCCACCATGGAGGAGATCGCTCGCGCCAAGGAAGATATCGCTGCCGTGGATACCGCGCGCGGCGAGCTATCTGACGCCCGCGCGGCGCTGGAGCTTGCCGAGGAGATGGGCGACGACCCCGATGCCGCCGCATTGCGCGAGGAGGCTGCCGCTACGGCAGAACGCCTGGCCCGCGCTATCGACGAGCTCGAGCTTTCGAGCTGGTTTACCGGTGAGTTCGATCACGGCGACGCGATTGTGACCATCAAGCCCGGACAGGGCGGCCTGGAGGCGCAGGACTGGACCTTCATGCTCTTCAAGATGTACATGAAGTACTGCCAGCGTCGCGGCTGGAAGGTCACCATTAACGACTGCCCCGCAGCCGAGGTCATCGGCATCGACCGTGCGACCTTTACCGTCGAGGGTAAGGACGCGTTTGGCATGCTGCGCGCCGAGGCCGGCGTCCACCGTCTGGTGCGCATTAGCCCCACCGACGACAAGAAGCGCCGCCAGACCACGTTTGCCGGCGTTGAGGTCATCCCCGTGCTGCCTGACGATATCGACATCGAGATCAGTCCCGACGATATCCGCGTGGACGTGTATCACGCGAGCGGCCCGGGCGGACAGGGCGTCAACACCACCGACTCCGCCGTACGCGTGACGCATTTTCCCAGCGGCATCGTTGTCACTTGCCAAAACGAGCGCAGCCAGATTCAAAACAAGGCCGCGTGCATGCAGATTCTCAAGGCCCGTCTGTACGAGATCGAGCTCGAGAAGCGCGCCGAGGCGCTCGACGAGATTCGTGGACCCAAGACCACGATCGGTTTTGGTAACCAGATTCGCAGCTACGTGCTCTACCCGTATCAGATGGTCAAGGACCTGCGCTCGGGTGTGGAGACCAGCAATGTCGAGGCCGTTCTTGACGATGGCGATCTGGATCCGTTTGTAATTGGCTATCACCGTTGGGCTACCGGCAACGCCGGTGCGGAAGGCTCGGACGCCTAGGCACATGGTTGGCTCCGGGTCGATGCAAACACTTCGCAGGGGGTGGTATTTGCTCGGTGAATCGGTAGAATCGAATACAGTAAGAAGTTCAAAGCGCACTCGTTTGGGTGCGCTTTTTTGAGGGAGGCAGCATGGCATATCGTCTGGACATCAAGCGCATTCTTTCGCTGAACTTCTTTCATGACTTGCCCAAGATCATGTTTGGCTGCGCCCTGGCAGCTATCGCGACGGATCTGTTTTTGATTCCCAACGGTCTTGCTGCCGGCGGCGTTACGGGTCTCGCCACGATTATCCAGGCGGTCGGCGCCTCGCATGGCATCTCGCTGCCTGTCGGTATTCAAACCATCGCGATGAATGCCTTGCTGCTGCTGGTCGTTATGCGCGAGGGGGGCATGTTCTACGTGGTCCAGACGGCGACGGGCTTTGTGCTGTTGGGCTTTTTCACCGACCTGTTCGCTCCGTTTGTGGCGCCGCTGGCACATGCCGACCTGATGCTGCCCGCTATGTGGGGCGGCATTATCACGGGCATTGGCTACGGCATGGTGCTACGCGCCGGTGCCAACACTGGCGGCTCTGACACCATCGGTCAGATTATCTCGCGCAATACGTCACTACCGGTGGGCTCCACCGTCATGGCGATCGATGTTGCCGTATGCGCGCTGTCGGCTCCGGTCTTTTCAATCGAAAATGCACTATATGCAGGCCTTTCGATGGTCATTAGCGGCTACGTGATCGATGCCGTGGTCGATGGTGGCAACAAACGCCGTATGGTACTCATCATCTCGGACAAGTTCCCTGATATCGCTGCCGATATCATGTATGGCCTGGGTCGTGGTTGTACCAAGTTTAAGGCGACTGGCATGTATTCGGGTGCCGAGAAGCCGGTGATCATGGTCATCGTGAACCGTCGAGAGCTCAATACCCTCAAGACGATCGTGCGCGAGCGCGATCCTCACGCCATTGTGACGGTCGCCGACGTTACGGAAGCTTTCGGCGAGGGATTCAAGGACATTAGCGCGTAGGGCCGACCGCGTCCCATCCAAAAGACGTTCACATTGATAAACCGTTTCATCAGCGGTTCTGCCTGCTAAATTGTTCAAATAATGATAAAAACTCTGGTAAAGCCATCAGTTTCCAGCATAATGAATGACGTACGTGCATTGCGGCTGTGTTGGGATTACCTTCGGTGCCGTGCGCATTTTGTCTAATGAGGATGAAAGGAAGGCACAATGAGCGACGAAGAGCTCAAAAAGGTTGCCAACGAGGTAAGGAAGGGCATCGTCACCGGCGTGCACGCTGCCAAGTCCGGCCATCCGGGCGGTTCGCTCGGCGCTGCCGACATCATGACCTATCTGTACTTTGAGGAAATGAACGTCGACCCGGCCCATCCCCGCAAGGCCGACCGCGATCGCTTTGTGCTTTCCAAGGGCCACTGTGCACCTGGTCTGTACGCTGTGCTCGCCGAGCGTGGGTTCTTCCCCAAGGAGGATCTTGAGACGCTGCGCCACATCGGCAGCCACCTGCAGGGTCATCCCAACATGAACGACACTCCGGGCGTTGACATGTCCACCGGTTCGCTCGGCCAGGGCATCTCCGCCGCCGTGGGCATGGCCGTTGCCGCCAAGCACTGGGGCGACGACTATCGCACCTACGCCCTGCTAGGCGACGGCGAGAGCGAGGAGGGCCAGGTCTGGGAGGCCGCCATGTTTGCCGGCAACCAACAGCTCGATAACCTCTGCGTGATCGTCGACCACAACGGCCTGCAGATCGACGGTCCCGTCGAGGAGGTCAACGACCCCATGCCGCTCGCCGACAAGTTCCGCGCCTTTAAGTTCCACGTGGTGGAGCTTGCCGACGGCAACGATTTCGATCAGATCCGCGCCGCCTTTGCCGAGGCTCGCGCTACCAAGGGCCAGCCGACCGCCATTATCGCCGAGACCCTGAAGGGCAAGGGCGTGTCCTTTATGGAGAACCAGGTTGGTTGGCACGGCAAGGCCCCCAATGATGAACAGTTTGAGCAGGCCATGGCAGAGCTCACGGCCGCTGGAGAGGAGCTCTAGGATGGCAGACGTCAAGAAAATTGCCACGCGTGTAAGCTACGGCGAGGCCCTCGTCGAGCTCGCCAACGAGCACGATGACTTTGTGGTCCTCGACGCCGACCTGGCCGCCGCCACGCAGACCGGTAAGTTTAAGGCCGCTTGCCCCGACCGCTTCTTCGACGTGGGTATCGCCGAGAGCAACCTGATGGGCGTCGCCGCCGGTATCGCGACCACTGGTCGTGTTGCCTTCGCGAGTACCTTTGCCATGTTCGCCGCCGGCCGCGCCTTTGAGCAGGTCCGTAACTCCATCGGCTACCCGCACCTCAACGTTAAGATCGGTGCCACGCACGCCGGTATCTCGGTGGGCGAGGACGGTGCCACACACCAGTGCTGCGAGGATATCGCCCTGATGCGCGTCATCCCCGGCATGACTGTGATCGTTCCTGCCGACGACGTCGAGGCCCGCGCCGTGACGCGCGCCGCCTACGAGTGCGACGGCCCCGTGTACATGCGCTTTGCCCGTCTGGCCTCGCCGGTCATCAACGACCCCGAGACCTACAAGTTCGAGGTAGGCAAGGGCATCGTCATGCGCGAGGGCGCCGACGTCACCATCATCGCCTGCGGCCTGATGGTCGGCGAGGCTCTCGAGGCCGCCGAGCAGCTCGCTGCCGAGGGCATCGACGCCGAGGTCATCAACATGCACACCATCAAGCCCATCGATGCCGACCTGATCGTCAAGAGCGCCACCAAGACCGGCCACGTCGTAACCGTCGAGGAGCACTCTGTGATCGGCGGCCTGGGCAGCGCCGTTGCTGACGTCCTGTGTGAGCAGTGCCCGACGCCGCTCAAGAAGATCGGCGTCAACGATACCTTTGGCGAGTCCGGCCCGGGCGCCGAGCTCTTGCACAAGTATGGCCTGGACGCCGCCAACATCGTGGCGACCACCAAGGAGTTCTTGGCATAAGGCAAGACGAGGCAAAGTATCGCGTCGACAACCGCAAACAAGCCAGAACAGGGGCGTCCTCAAAGAGGGCGCCCCTGTTTATGCTGAATTTAAATTAGAGTCCTGCCAAGCAAAGTTCCCAAGGGGAAACGGGCCCATCCCAACAAAGTGCAATTCAGACCCTTCCAACTTTGTATGCGCAGCATCTCAAGTTGGTGCGTCGGCCCCATAGTAGCCGCAGGCCGGGCGCAGGGTTACCTCCCAAATCTTTCCGCAGCGCAGGCCGGCGTTTGTCCGCAGCTCCGCAGGAGCAGGACAAATGCCGGCCATGCGCGAGGACGATTTGGGAGGTAACCCTGCGCCCGGCCGGTGAGACCCAAACCCCGCCATGCTTCTTATGTGCAGTAAAGCTAATGCTGCTAAAATGTAAAGCGCTCATGTAGTTTAAACGCACGACGATAAGGAGCACCAGTGGGTAACCACTTCCGTACCTCCGGTGCGGGCGATTATGCCCCCAAGACGCAGACGGGCGTCCAGGGCAGTCGTTTCGCCACTCCGGATTCAGAGGGCCAGCCTGTTGCTCAGGCCCCCACTCAGCCGGCAGATCAGGCACAGCCGGCATCCGATCCCTTTGCCTACAATCCCACCAGCGATGTCGCGCTTTCCGGCACGGCGGGTTTTGAGCCCGTTCAGGCCGTGACCGCTCGCGTGGAGCAGCCTCAGGCTGGCGCCGCCACGCCGCAGCCTACCATGGCCGGCATTCCCGACCCCATGGCCCCTGCGACGCCGGTTCCTCAGCCTGCGCAGTCCGGTCTCTTTGCCGCTATTCCCGATCCCACGCAGCCTGCTGCCCCGGTGGTCGAGAGCGATCAGGCAGCCGAGGTCGCAAGCCTCGATAACGCGCTCAACAACCCCGATTTTACGTCGGTGTTTGCGCCCATCGATCCGCAGGCCAGCCGCAAGAAGATGGCCAAGCAGGCCGGTGTCGAGCCCGTCATCCTTATGGAGCATGTCACCAAGATCTACCCGGCACAGCCCAACAAGCCTGCACTTGACGACATCAACATTGAGATCTATCCGGGCGAGTTCGTCTTCCTGGTCGGTCACTCCGGCTCGGGTAAGACCACGCTGCTGTCGACGCTCAACCGCGACGTCAAGCCGACGAGCGGTCGCATCCTGGTTGCCGGTCAGGACCTCATGAAGATCAAGAACCGCAAGGTTCCGTTCCTGCGCCGCCAGATTGGCGCCGTGTTCCAGGACTTTAAGCTTCTGCCGCAAAAAACCGCCTACGAAAACGTGGCGTTTGCCCTGCAGTGCATCGGCAAGCCCAAGGGCGTCATTCGCAGCCAGGTGCCCGAGGTGCTGCGTCTGGTCGGTCTGGCCGATCAGATGGACTCGCTGCCCGACCAGCTTTCCGGTGGCGAGCAGCAGCGCGTTGCCGTCGCCCGCGCTATGGTCAACCGTCCGCCGCTGCTGATCTGCGACGAGCCCACGGGTAACCTCGACCCGGCGATCTCGCTGGGCATCATGAAGCTGCTCGAGCGTATTAACCGCACCGGCACCACCGTGATCGTCGCCACGCACGACCGCGAGATGGTCGATAGCATGCACCGTCGCGTGATCGCCCTCGAGGGCGGCCACGTTATCCGCGACCAGGAGAGGGGAGGTTACGGCAACTATGGCACCAACTAACGTGGGCTACTCCTTCAAAGAGGCAATCAGCCACTTCTTCCGTAACTGGACTACCTCGCTCGGCGCCGTCATCACGATCTTCCTTTCGCTGTTTATCATCGGCCTGTTCATCATGGGCTCCGCGATGCTGAACTCCGTGATCGGCACCGTCGAGGATCAGGTTGTCATCAACGCGTTCATTAGCGATGACGCCGATCAGGCCGATGTCCAGGCTTTTGAGGCCGAGCTTAAGACGTGGAATAACGTCAAGTCCGTGACCTATAAGGACAAGGACGACGCGCTGGCCGAGTATACGAGCAAGATGTCGGGCAACGCCGACGCCACCATGAGCGCGCTCGATGGCCAGAACCCGCTGCCGGCTTCGTTTGCAATTGAGATGGACGATCCGTCCAAGGTCGAAAGCACGGCCCAGAAGCTCAAGAAGAACGCCGACTTCCAGAAGATCGCGGATGACGGCGACGTCAACGCGAGCGTGCTGTACGGCCAGGAGGAAGTGAGCCGCCTGTTCCAGGTGACCAACTACATCCGCATCGCCGCCGTGGTGCTCGTTGGCCTTCTGACCTTTATCGCATTCATCTTCATCAACAACACGATTCGCCTGTCCATCACGGCGCGTCGTCGTGAGATTGCGATTATGCGTCTGGTCGGCGCCAGCAACGGCTTCATTCGCGGCCCGTTTATCACCGAGGGCGTACTGCAGGCCATTTTGGGCTCGCTGCTTTCCATCGGCGTTCTGGAGCTGCTGCGCAATCTGATGATTCCGCGTTTGCAGGAGAGCATCGGCTGGATGTCGTTTGCCCTGCCGATGCAGTACTACCTGGTGACCTATGCTGCGCTGATTCTGGTCGGTGTGATTATCGGTCTCTTTGGTTCTGCCATAGCCATGCGCCGCTACCTGCGCGTGTAGGCATGTCTGGAATTCATCCCTTCCAACGGGTCGTCTCTTATGGGGCGGCCCGTTTTTTGATCTCTAGGGGACGGCAGGAAAGCGAATCATTTGGGTAGACTCTTTGGAGTTCGTCATCGATAGCAAGGAGGCGCCATGGGGCGCAATAACAAGCATAAGCGCGGTGCCCGCAATAAGCGCGGGCCGGTGCGCAGCGAACGCCGTCCGAGCCTGACCGGGCGCGTGCAGCTCCATGAGCATGGCGCCTATGTCATAACCGAAAGCGGCGACTACAAGGTTATGGGCCGCGGTAAGCGCGAGATCATGGATGGCGATACCGTTGCCGTGAGCATTAAGAACAGCCCGCACGGTGAGCGGCGCGCCGTGATCGAAGGCGTGGTTGAGCGCGCAGCCATAAGCGTGGTGGGTACGTACCAGACCGCTGGTCCGCTCGGTGTGATCGAGCCGCTCGATTCGCGCCTGAAGGCCGACTTCTTCATTCTGCCCGAGGATACCTCGGCGGATCGTCTGGGCGTCCACCCGGGTGATGCCGTTGTCGCGCGCATTTTGACCTACCCGACGCGCCTGGAATCGGGCACCGTGACGATCGAACGCCGCATTGGCGGAGATGACGCGCCCGATTTGGGCGTTCAATACGTGATGGCGCGTTACGGCTATACCGATAGCTATCCCGAGGCCGCGCTGGACGAGGCCGAGGGGCTTTCGCTCGATGTGTCCGCGGCGCTTAAGGACCCGCTCCGCCGCGATCTGCGCGACCGCTTTGTCATCACGATCGACCCGGTCGACGCGCGCGACTTTGACGATGCCATTTCGCTTGAGCGCACGCCCGAGGGTGGCTACAAGCTGGGTGTGCATATCGCTGACGTTTCTCACTATGTGGCTTGGGACGGGCATATCGATCTTGAGGCTCGCCATCGTACGACATCGGTGTATCTGGCCGATCGCGTGCTTCCCATGCTGCCCGAACGCCTGTCCTGTGACCTATGCTCGCTTCGCCCTGACGAGGACCGTCTTGCGTTTACCGTTGACATTGAGCTCGATGCGCAGGGTCGCGTGCGGCATTACGATCCTTACCCCAGCGTGATTCGCTCGCGTGTGCGTATGGACTATGACGGCGCCGAGGCGCTGCTGGTGCGTGCCGGCGCGGTTGAGTATTCGGTGCTGGAAGGCGCCGCTGAGGATGTTGCGGCTGCTGAGGCCTCGCGCGAGGAGGCGCTTGAGCGCGGTCTTGCGTGCGAGGAAACTGCTCGCGGCTATAACGTCGACCTCGGCGATTTCCTTGTCGCCGCCAACGAACTCGCCGAACTTCGCCGTCGTATTCGTCGTGCCCGCGGCTCAGTCGATTTTGACACGGCCGAGATTCGCGCTCTATTGGATGAGGACGGAGTACCCGTGCAGATTGTGGCGCGCGAGCGTTCGTGTGCCACGTCGCTTATCGAGGAAGCCATGCTACTCGCCAACGAGTGCGTTGCAGAGTGGCTGGCAGACCGTGATATCGAGGCCTGCTATCGCGTGCATGAGGATCCGAGCCCCGATAGCCTGCACGGTGCCGCCGTTGCGCTGGCGCAGCTAGGCATCATCGACGATCGCCGTGCTGCCGGTATCGCCCTGGGGAGTCCCGATGAGCTACAGGCTGCAGTTGATGCTGCCGCCGGTACGGCCAACGCACCGCTCGTCAACACGCTGCTTCTGCGCAGCATGCAGCGCGCACTGTACAAGCCGCGCAACGAGGGCCACTTTGCGCTCGCCGCGCCGTGCTACTGTCACTTTACGAGTCCCATCCGTCGCTACCCCGATCTGGTGGTGCACCGCGTGCTCAAACTGCAGTTGGCCTATGAGCAGCTCGGCGGCAAGGACGCCCTGGTCCGTACGCCGCGGCTGATCGGCAAGGGGCGCGAGTCGCTGCCGCGCATTCTGCCGCAGATCTGCCGCGCATGCAGCGATGCCGAGCGCGCGGCAGATGCCGCTAGCCATGCGACGCAAAAGATCAAGATTGCCCAGTACTATGAGGACCGTCTGGGCGAGCGCTATGCCGGAACCGTCTCGTGGGTCAGCAGCATGGGCCTCTTTGTGCGCTTGGACCTGACGCAGGTCGAAGGCTTGGTTTCGATCAAGAGCCTGGGCAACGAGTGGTTCGAGTTCGACGAGGATGCGCTCACGCTCACAGGTGCCGACACGGGGACTCGCTATGAACTGGGTCAGCGCGTGATTATCGAGGTCTCGCGCGTCAATACCACGCGTGGGCACTTGGACTTTAAGCTTATCCATTAGCCAAATCTCGACTCATGGCGGGAGAGCGGAGGGCGGTCTTTCGGGGCCGCCCTCCGCATTTGGATCATGGCTACCTTGCCGTCCGCTCGGCCGCCCGCTTACCTGCTATTCGAGAGGTAAAACCTACCAAAATAAACCTGTCCTTTTTTGGCAGGTTTACAAGAAAGCGGGGATGAGATGGCGACGGTGTATGGTTATGCGCGGGTGAGTTCGCGCGATCAGAATCTAAATCGGCAGCTGGATGCGCTGGGCGCCTATGGCGTGGGCTCGGCGAATATTTATGCCGACCATGCGAGCGGCAAGGACTTCGATCGCCCGCGGTATCGCGAGCTGCTGCACATCCTGGGAGACGGGGACGTGCTGGTGGTGCTTTCTATCGACCGACTTGGCCGTAATTACTCCGAGATTCTTGAGGAATGGCGACGCATTACCAAGGAGCTCGGGGTTGCCATTGTGGTGTTGGACATGCCATTGCTTGACACGCGCGCCAGGGCCAGCGGCGCGCCGGATGTGACCAATACCCTGATTGCCGATATTGTGCTACAACTGCTGAGCTACGTGGCGCAGGTGGAGCGCGAGAATATTCATCGGCGCCAAGCGGAGGGGATTGCAGCGGCGCGGGCGCGAGGGGTCCGTTTCGGTCGACCTCGCAAGCCGTGCCCTCCTCAGTTTGAGCTGGTACGCGATAGCTATGAGGCAGGCGATATTACCCGCAGCCAGGCAGCAAAGTGCCTGGGCGTGTGCGTGGGGACGTTCGATCGCTGGATGCGCGAGGCGGGGTAGGGGTTTGCGCCGCTTTGGCGCTTCCTGTTGCGATTCAAATTTTGATACGGTGACGATGCCATTTGGGGCTACACTCGCTGATATTCAAAAAAGGAGGTAGGCCCTTGGCGCGCGTAAAACAAATAATCGGATGGACCGCGATCGTTCTGTTTACTGCAACGCTGGCGGGCATCTGGGTGCTGACGGAGCAAAATGCGGTGGAGACGTCGTTGCTGAGCGAGTCCACCGCGCGTGTGGTGGAGGGTCAAGCTACGGGCGTACAGGCTGCCGATGTCGCGGGTGAAGCTCAGACCGAGAACGGGATGACCGGGGGCACCGATTCGGCTGCTTCGAATGTCCGGTCTGGCCGACTTGCTTCCATTCGCATGTGGGTGGGCACGAACGTCCGTCGCGTTGCCCATACCGTAGAGTTTTTCTTCGTCGGATTGTTCGCCTCGGTGGTCGTGGTTTGCTTTTCCAGGCGTCCGTGGAGCGTATGCTCCCGTTGCGTGCCCGTGTTGCTCTTTTGCGCCGTCTGCTCCGTTGGCGATCAGGTACATAAGATCTTTGTTCCCGGCAGGCATTTCGACGTTATCGATTTAGGATTCGATGCTGCGGGCTATGTCACCGCCATGCTGTTGGTATTGCTGGTCTCCGCATGGGTGCACCACGAGACGCGCCCCATCGGCGCCCATGCGAGGCGCTAGCCGGTAACAAACCCGTTTCTGATCATGCGACCTTGTTGAATTATTTTGTGTCGCGCGTATTTCCGAGCGGTCGGATTTGAGGGGCGAGCGGTAGAACGCTCGTCCTTTGTGCGCCACGATGCGGCACAATGTACCGTAAAAGCTGTTTGTATCCGGTACGAATCGTTCGTTGGTCTTTAATTCTTCTCAACGGAGGTGTTTGAGATGGCAAACGGATTGCTTTTGCGGCTTCGCGAGCGTGAGCTCAGCGCGAGCCCGGCGGAACGCAATGTCATCGCATATGTAAGCGCTCATCCGCACGAGGTGGTCGGGCTGTCCGTCCGCGGTCTTGCCGATGTCACGTTCTCCTCGCCCTCGAGCATTTTGCGCTTTTGCAAGCGTTTGGGTTTTGCGGGCTACAAGGAGTTCCAGCGCGAACTGATTGCCGAGCTGGCGCTCTTAGGTGACAAGAAAGACGTAGCCCTCGAGGACATCTCCATGGATGACAGCGTCGAACGTATCGTGGGGAAGGTGATGAAAAGCAACGTGCGCACGATCGAGGCGACGGCGCGAACGCTCGATTACACCGTCTTGGAGCGATGTGCGGCCTATCTTAAGCGGGCACGTGCGGTCAATCTGTTCGGTATCGGTGCCTCTCGTTTGGTTGCGCACGATCTGGCGCAAAAGCTCATGCGTGTCGACAAAGAGTGCCATCTGTACGACGACTGGCATGATCAGCTCTTATGTGCCAAGAACATGCATGAGGGCGATATGGCAATCGCCTTTAGCTACTCGGGCTTGACGCAAGAGGTGCTGGACTGCACCGCCGAGGCTCAACGTCACAACTGTCCCGTTGTGGCCGTTACCAAAGTAGATGGATCATCTAAGCTTGCCACCATGGCCGATGCCGTGCTCGGCGTCGCTGCGAGTGAACCCTTGGTCCGTAGCGGTGCCATGGCTTCGCGTATGGCCCAGCTTATGGTTGTCGATGCCCTGTACGCTGCTTACGTTGCCAGCGACTACGAACGGGCGACGCATGTCATTAAGCAAAACTACATCGAGAAACAGGAAAGATGAGGTGAATGAAATGCTCGATTTAACAAAATTCACGACCGAACAGCGTAATCAAAGTTCAATGGACCTCGATACGATGACATCGCTGCAAATCGTCACGACGATGAATGATGAGGATCTTCGTGCCGTCAAGTCGGTCACGAAGGTGTTGCCCCAGGTTGCCACAGCAATCGACTGGGCTGCTGAGGCACTCGAGCGCGGCGGGCGCGTCTTTTACATGGGCGCAGGCACCAGCGGTCGTCTGGGCGTACTCGACGCTTCGGAGTGTCCGCCCACGTTTGGCGTGTCACCCGATCTGATTGTCGGGCTCATTGCCGGAGGCGAGACGGCGTTTATCAAGGCTGTCGAAGGTGCCGAAGACAGCGAGGAACTTGGCGCGAGCGACCTGCGGGAGCGTGGACTCTCGGACAAGGATCTTGTCGTTGGCCTGGCGGCAAGCGGCCGTACTCCCTATGTGGTGGGCGGCCTTGTGTACGCCAAGGCAACTGGGTGCAAGACCATTGCAATTGCCTGCAACCAAGGGTCGAAGATCGGGGAGAGCGCAGATCTTGCCATTGAACCCGTGCCCGGTCCCGAGGTGCTGACCGGCTCAACGAGGCTCAAGGCGGGAACGGTTCAAAAGCTCATTCTCAACATGATTTCGACCGGTGCCATGGTCAAGATCGGCAAGGTATACCAAAACCTGATGGTCGATGTGCAGCAGACGAACGAGAAGTTGGTGGTGCGCGGCCAGAACATCGTGATGGAGGCGACCGGCTGCACGCGCGAGCGCGCTATTCAGGCGCTTGCAGATGCCGGCGGCCACGTAAAAACCGCTATTGTCTCGGTACTGCTGGGCTGCGATGCCGAGCAGGCTGCGGTAGCTCTTGAGCGAGCGAGAGGCCATGTCCGTGCTGCGGTGAGTGGCCATGAGAAGAGCAATGCCGATGCCCAATAGGTGCGCGGCGTGAGCTGATAAGACATCCAGACGAGATACCCAATACAAGGAGGAGTTATGACGAACAAAGAGCTGGCTCAAAAGCTGCTGGACCTTTTGGGCGGTAAAGACAACGTATTGGCAAACGCGGCGTGCATGACGCGCCTGCGCGTGACCGTCAAAGACACGGGCAACGTCGACACGGAGGGTATTAAGGCACTCGACGGCGTGATGGGCTTGGTCGAGGACGACACGATGCAGATCGTGCTGGGTCCGGGCAAGGTGAATAAGGTGCTCGAGGAGTTCTCCAAGCTCACCGGCCTTGCGAAAGGCGTTGCTGACGAGAGCGTGGTCGACGCTGCGGCCACAAACAAGGCCGCGCAGAAGGCAAAGTACGAGTCCAAGCCGGTTCAGGCCTTCCTCAAGAAGATTTCCAATGTCTTCGTCGCCCTGCTTCCCGGCATCATTGCGGCTGGCCTCATCAACGGTATCTGCAACGTCATTAACGTCTCGACGGCAGGCGCGCTTGCAGGCGAGTGGTGGTACCAGGGCATTCGGTCCATGGGCTGGGCCCTGTTTGCCTATCTGCCCATCTTGGTGGGCTATAACGCGGCACGTGAGTTTGGTGGCTCCGCTGCGCTGGGCGGCATCGCCGGCATGATGTGTATCGCCAACAGTGCCATGCCCCTGCTTGCGCCTGGCACGGCTGATCCTGCCACTGCCATTCTGCTGCCGCTCACCAATGCGCAGTACAACCCCGCAGCGGGCGGCATGATCGCGGCTCTCATCGCTGGCGCATTTTTTGCCTGGATGGAGCGTCAGATTCGCAAGGTTATGCCCAACGCACTCGACACGTTCTTGTCCCCGCTGCTGGTGCTCATCATCGGCGCCTTTGCTCTGATGCTCGTCATCCAGCCGGTAGGCGCATGGCTGACGACTGCCATCTTTAGCGTTTTGACCTTTATCTTCGAGAAGCTGGGCGTCCTGGGCGGCTATATCCTGTCGGCAGGCTTCTTGCCGCTGGTGTCCGTCGGCCTGCATCAGGCGCTCACGCCGATCCACGCTATGCTCAACGATCCCGACGGCGCTACCAAGGGCATCAATTACCTGCTTCCCATCCTTATGATGGCTGGCGGCGGCCAGGTCGGTGCCGGTTTGGCGCTGTACTTTAAGACCAAGAACGCCAAGCTCAAGAAGTACGTCGCAGAGTCCATTCCCGTTGGAATCCTGGGTGTGGGCGAGCCTCTGATGTATGCTGTTACGCTGCCGCTCGTTCGTCCGTTTGTGACGGCCTGCCTGGGTGCCGGATTTGGCGGCGCGCTCGCGGCGCTGCTTCACATCGGCACGGTTTCTCAGGGCGTTTCCGGTCTGTTTGGCCTGCTGATCGTCGTTCCTGGCCAGCAGCTCGGCTACGTTGCCTCTATGCTGCTTGCCTATGCCGCCGGCTTTGTCCTGACGTGGTTCTTTGGCGTCGACGAGCAGAAGATCAACGAGTTCTTTGGCGAGTAGTTTGATATCGCGAGCCGTGTTGCTCAGAGCTCGCGGCGCGCAGCAGATTTCTTGATGCTATGGTTGTGCCGGCGGGGCTAACTGCTCCGCCGGCCTTTTTTAAAGGAGTGTTGAAGCGTGAAAACGGGTATTTCGATTTATCTTTCCAACCCTCTGCAGGATATTGAGCGGACGATTGAACACGGTGCCGCGGCGGGTGCGCGCTATGCGTTCACCTCGCTGCATATTCCCGAGGATGGGGGAGCGGCGTATACCGATAAGGTCCGTCATGTGCTGTCGCTGCTTTCCGCCCGCGGCATTGCGCTCATTGCCGATGTGGGACCGCGCACGTGCGATTTGCTCGGGCTTGAGCGCATCGAGGATCTGCGCGATCTGGGGTTGGAATACCTTCGTTTGGACTATGGCTTTAGCGCCCGGCGGGTCGCGGAGCTGTCCGGTGTATTTCGCATTGTGGTCAATGCATCGACGGTGAGTTCTGATGAAATCGCATCGTGGCGTGAGGTCGGTGCCGATGTGACTCGTTTTGCCGCCTGCCACAATTTTTACCCTAAGCCTTATACCGGTTTAGCTCTGGAGGACATTGCTCGGACGAATCTTCGTCTTGCGGCGCTTGGATTCGAAATCATGGCTTTTGTGCCGGGTGATGCCAACGTTCGCGGGCCGGTATTCGAGGGACTTCCGACGGTCGAGGCACATCGCGGTCGCGCGTCAAAGGTTGCCCTCAACATGCTTGAGCTCGCACATGGCGCCGATTGCGACATTGTGTTGGTCGGCGACCCCGATCTTTCCGATGCGGGCTGGGCGCAGTTTGCTCAAGTTTCCGCCGGATACGTGGACCTGCAATGCGAGCTTGAGTCCGGTTATGCCTATGTACGTGGGCAGATTCATCACGACCGGCCCGATTCGAGCGTCCTCATCTTTAGGTCTCAGGAGTCGCGCACGACGCTTAAGCCGGATTTCGTGCCGACGGATGCCGGTGCCGGCCTGCCGCGAAAGGCGGGGTCGATCGCTGTGAGTAATAGCGGCTATGGGCGCTACGAAGGCGAGCTTGAGATTGCGCGGGTCGATCTTCCCGGTGACGAGCGCATGAACGTTGCGGGCCACATCACGCCCGAGGCAATGGAGCTGCTGCCGTTCATCAAACGCGGATTCGGGGTACGGTTCGTTTAGCGTGTGACCCGTGGGCTACAATTGGCCCATCATACGAAGGCGCCTCGTGTGGCGTGTGCCTGCGTTGGCCGATCTATATTCGGAGGATTCCCATGGCCGTACTGTTTGTTGAATATCCCAAGTGCTCGACCTGCAAGAAGGCCAAGGCATGGCTGGACGAACATGGGGTAGAGTATATCGACCGCGATATCGTTTTGGACAATCCCACGGCTGATGAGCTTGCGACCTGGATTGCTCGTTCGGGGCTGCCGGTGCGGCGCTTCTTTAATTCGTCGGGCATGAAATATCGAGAGCTGGGCCTGAAGGCGCGTCTGGATGCGGGTATGACGGACCAGGAATGCTGCGAGCTGTTGGCGACCGACGGCATGCTGGTTAAGCGCCCGCTGCTGGTGGGCGACAACTTTGCGATTCCCGGCTTTAGGGAAGCGGCTTGGACCGAGGCATTGCTGTAGCGGCTGCGGAAAGTGCGATCCGTTTTGAGTGCTCAGGGTGGGACGTGTTTTCCACTGGCGGGCTTGCTCGGCTCAATCCTCGAGCTGTGCCCATTCGTGCGGATCGTAGACCTTTACGTGTTTGTTGGGCTTGCCGCTCCAGTACTCCTCGTCCATAAAGGGCAGGTATGCCTGAATGCCGGGGCAGATAAAGGGAATCCGCTGCTGTTGCAGTCGCTCGCGCTGGCGCTGCTCCAGGCGCGCCTCGGATATGACGGTCGGCATGCCGGACAGCTCGACGAGGCTTGCCTGGATTCGCTTAAGGTCGGGGAGTCCCGCGTGCCATGACATCCGCATGATCAAAAAGGATGCACGGCGGTAGTTTGCCTGCATCACCGTGATGGCGGGGCGTAACGTGGGATGGATTTTGTCCCGTTCGGGCCAAAGGTCAGCAGTGATCTCGAGGCCCAGGGTCTCCCATAGGTAATCAAGCTCTTCGTCCATGGCGCCTCGATATCTACGTGATTATTGATACTTCGATTGTGTTGCCTGGTGATATCGTTTTCGCGGTAGAATCTGCCAACGGTTGACGGCTACCGCTCGCGGCGTTTTGCCCTTCGTGTACTGCGGTCGGCTTCACAGGTCCTTCACGGGTTGGACTAAATTAGGCCAATTTGGCTGAATTTTAAAAAAGTCAAAATTGGGGCTTGCGTCACGGCGGTACTTCCCGTATATTTCTTTCTTGCGCAAAGGCACAGCCGAGCGCAGCGATGCAGTCATTGGGATGTCGTCTAATGGCAGGACAGCGGATTCTGGTTCCGTCAATGGGGGTTCGACTCCCTCCATCCCAGCCATTGCATTTGCTACATATGGCCCGTTCGTCTAGCGGTTTAGGACGCCGCCCTCTCAAGGCGGAGATCACCAGTTCGAATCTGGTACGGGCTACCAAAATTGAATGCCCGGGCCTCGTAAGAGACCCGGGTTTTGTGTATTGACCGATATTTAAGGCGCGCGTTGAGTCTGCCGCCCGGACCGAGGAGTTGTCATGGACCTGCCTATCAGCTTGGAAGACATCACGTATGCCGAGAACTATCTGGCGCAGGGCGACCTGGCTACGGCGACGCCGCTGTTGGAGCGTCTGGTGGAGCTCGCCGAGGAGTATATCGACGCCGAGTGCAAGATGGAGGAGAAGCGCCAGTACTTTAGCTTCGACAGCAAGTTTGAGCGCCTGGCCTATCGCCGCGTGGAGAAGGATCCGCGCGAGCTGGTGCAGGTCGAGGTGCCCTTTGATCGTCTGTATTCCGACATGGCGTTTGCCTACATTCGTCAGCAGGATTATGTGAGTGCTCGGAATGCCTTGATGCAGGCCGTGCGCTGGGATCCCATGAATTGCAACTATCGCTTGGACCTGGCCGAGCTGTTCCGCGCACTCGAGGACAAACAGGAGTGGGCATCGCTCTCGTTCTCGGTGCTGGAGCGCGCGAGCGACGGTAAGTGCGCCGCACGCGCCTACACCAACTTGGGTCAGTACTTCTTGGAGCCCGAGACCGAGAACATTTCGGCTGCCGTGGGCTGCGCGCGTCTGGCGCTGCGCCTGGCGCCCAATGATGTGCATACGACGCGCCTGCTCAACAAGATCCACACCGCCTATCCGGATGCCGCGGACGAGAGTGACGACCATGTGATGGGTGAGCTCGCCCTGCAGGGCGTGCCGACCTCGCCTTCGGCCGAGATTGCCATCTGCCTGATTATGTGCGCGACCGATGCTGCAAGTGACGGCGACAAGCAGGAGGCGACGCGCCTGACGGTACATGCTCGCGACTTGGTGGGCGAGGAGGCCTGCGCGGCGATTATCAAACTGGTGCGCGAGAGCGACGCCGAGCTCAACGCCGAGCGCAAGGCTAAGCGCGAAGCTACGGGCAAGGGTTCCGATGGCGCCAAGGAGGCCAGCGATGCCCAGTAAGCGTGAACGCAAGCTCATTTCCAAGAATCGCTCGGCACATCACGAGTACTTTATCGATGAGACTTTTGAGTGCGGCATTGAACTGAGCGGCACCGAGGTCAAGTCGATTCGCGAGCGCGCCTGCCAGATCACCGATACCTTCGCGCTGATCCGCGGCGGTGAGTGCTGGCTCGTCGGCCTGCATATCCACCCTTATAGCCATGGTGGCGTGTGGAATCGCGATCCCGACCGTCGGCGTCGTCTGCTGCTGCATCGCAAGGAGATCGACTTTCTCGACGGCAAACTTCGCAACCGTGGTTATGCGCTGGTTCCGTTGGAACTCTACTTTAATACCGACGGCCGCGTAAAGCTGCTGCTGGGTCTGGGTCACGGCAAGAAGCTCTACGACAAGCGCGAGGACATGGCCAAGCGTGACGTTCAGCGCGAGATTGACCGCGCCCTCAAGGAGCGCAACCGCTAGGAGCGAGTTCACGGGAAGGTGCCCTACCGCGCCCGCCCCGTCTTCCTTGCTGTTTTGCCATATATTTCCAAAAGACGGCGTCCGTTATGGGCGCCGCTTTTTATGGGTACATACAGCCTTAAGGTTCAATCCCGGGTTAGGGGAGTACTTGTTATGGACAAAACTGCGTTCTTTACCATGCCGAGTGGGCTCTATGTGGTGAGTGCCGCGGCCGACGGGCTGCGTGCCGGCTGCGTTATCAACACGGCGGTGCAGGTGACGGCAGCACCACCTCGCATCTCGGTTGCCGTAAACAAGGAAAATGTGACCGCTGGCGTGATCGAGACTGCCAAGGCCTTTGCGCTGACCGTGATCGACCAGACGGCGGATATGCTCTACATTGGCAACTTTGGATTTCGCACCAGCAGCAACTATGACAAGTTTGCCAAATACGAGACCCGCGAGACGGCTCTGGGCATGCCCTATGTGCCCGAGCATGCGGCGGCCCTGTTTAGCTGCCGTTTGATCGACACTGTGGATGTGGGCACGCATCTACTGTTTATCGGCGAGGTCGAGGATGCCGAACGCCTGAGTGACGAGACGTCGCTCACCTACGATTACTATCACAAGGTCCTAAAGGGCAAGACGCCTCCGAAGGCGTCCTCGTATCAAGGCTAGAAATGTTTTAAAAATACTTGCATTATATTATTGAGAATCTATACTGATAAATGAAGTACATCACCAGTCACGTTCGAGAGGAGAACATCATGGCTGAGGAGAAGAAGACGTATAAGTTTGTGTGCGTCGTTTGCGGTTACGAGGTTGAGGTCGATACGCCCGAGCTGCCCGAGGATTATGTGTGCCCGGTGTGCGGCGTCGGTCCCGATCAGTTTGAGCTCGTCGAGGAGTAGCTCGCAGACACACGGCGAAAGCCGAACATAGCTCTGTCCAAGGGCCTCGGTCGAATTCTCGGCCGGGGCCCTTTTCCTCCGTCCCCAAGGGATCACGGCTGCTGTTAGCCGATCCTGTCTGTCGTGAGTCTGGCCGACCGTTTGTCTCAATCTGTAACATGTGGCGGCTCAAAACGGGCCTATCTGTTACAGATTGAGACAAAAGGTTGGAGCTGAAGAAATGTCTCAATCTGTAACATCTAGAAGCGGAAATTGGGTCCACTTGTTACAGATCAAGACAAACCAAAACCGTCCGGCAGAAGATCTCAACCTGTAACATCTAACAGTGAAAACGGGGTCTACGTGTTACAGATTGAGACAAACGGAGCTGTCCCTCGGAAAGATCTCAATCTGTAACATCTAGACATCAAAAGCGGGTCTAGATGTTACAGATCGAGACGTTTGCCTGGGTAGGTGTCCCGTCCCATTACATCCCTGTTAACAACACGACATCGAGAATCGTCACGATGGCACCGATCCCTACGAGCAGCGCGTTGAGCGGGCGCGAGTTGGCGTATTTACCCATGACGCGGCGTGAGCTGGTGAGTCGTATGAGCACAAAGACCGTGATCGGCAGCTGAAGCGACAGCAGCGCCTGGCTCCAGATGAGGCCCTCAAAGGGATTTTTGACGACCAGGCAGGCAACAACTGCGCCGGCAAAGCAGAGTGCCACGCCAACCGATGAGTGTCGGTCGTGGATGTCGTATTCCTCATCAAACATGCCTGCCGTAATGGTTCCCGCGGCCATGCCCGCCGTAACGCTGCTCGAGAGCCCCGCAAACAGCAGTGCCACTGCAAAGATAATCGAGCTCGCCGGGCCCAGGATGGGGGAAAGTGTGGCTGCTGCGACGGTAAGGTCGTCTACGACGATGCCGTGCGCAAAGAAGGTCGTTGCGGCCAGGATGACCATGGCCGAGTTGATTGCCCAGCCCACGCCCATCGAAAAGAGCGTGTCGAAGAACTCGTAGCGCAGGCGCTCCTCGATAACTTGCTCGCCTTGCCCCTCGAAGTGCATGGATTGGATGACCTTGGAGTGCAGAAAGAGGTTGTGGGGCATAACGACCGCACCCAGGACGCTCACGATAATCGCGGCAGAGCCGGTGGGCATACTGGGCGTGATCCAGCTTGCGGCGGCCTGCGGCCAGTCGACCTTGACCAGCGCAAGCTCGGCCAAAAACGAGAGTCCTACCACGCCTACGAAGGCGATGATCCATCGCTCGGCGCGCTTGTAGGAGCTCGTCATGAGCATTGCCATGGATGCCGTCGCCACGATGACGCAGCCCGCACGCACGGGTAGCCCAAAGAGCATTTGAAGGGCAATCGCGCCACCCAGGACTTCTGCCATGGCGGTGGCGATGGTCGCGAGATAGGCGCTGGCGAGCACGGCACGTCCCGCGGGGCGGGGCAGGAAGCGGGTCGTGGCCTCGGCAAGGCAGGTGCCCGTGGCGATACCCAGGTGCGCCGCGTTGTGCTGCAGCACAATGAGCATAATCGTGGACAGCGTGACGATCCACAGCAGCGCGTAGCCAAACTGCGAGCCCGCGGCCATATTGGAGGCCCAGTTGCCCGGGTCGATAAAGCCGACGGTCACGAGCAGCCCGGGGCCGATATGCCGCGCAATGTCTAGGCCTCCGTGACCGCCGGTGCGCCGGGAACCAAAGTGTTGTTTGAGATGGTTGAGCATGGTGCGCTCCTGTGTGCCGTTTGCTTGACGCCGCAAAGGATACCCGTTTTAAGCTTAAAAGTTAACCAAGACTAACAAAATTGTTGTATTTGAATAGGATGATGAAGGGGGGGGGGCTGCGAACTGTCTTGATCTGTAACAACTAGGGATGGAAATTGGGCCTAGGTGTTACGGATCGAGACATTCGGAACCGTCTCTCGAAAACATCTCAATCTGTAACAGTTAGTCGTCGAAATTGGGTCTTACTGTTACAGATTGAGATGTTTGAAGAGGTGAGTTTGCAGGCCGAACTTGGGGCCTATGTTGTCGCCCTTGAGGTCGGCGGTACCCACTCGTAAGGTGTGCGTTACGCGATTGTTTCGAAACGGGCGGGAAACACAATGGGCCGGCGATGCTCCTAGTATGCCTATTCAACTGACTGTCTAAATATCTAGGGGAGGATCGCGATGCAGGCAGATTCCGCTCAGCAGCAGGGCCTTTATCGCCCCGAATTCGACCACGATGCATGTGGCATCGGCGCGCTTGCCGATATCAACGGCGAGCGTCATCACCAGATTCTGGACGACGCACTGTCCATTCTGGTTAACTTGGAGCACCGCGGCGGCACGGGACTCGAGAAGAACACCGGCGACGGCGCTGGCATCCTGTTCCAGGTTCCGCATCACTTTTTCCGTAAAGAGGCTCAAAAGTGCGGCCAGATTCTGCCGGCAGAGGGCGACTATGGCGTGGCCATGCTGTTCTTCCCGCAGGACGACAAGGGCGTAGAGGATGCCCGTCGCGTGTTTGAGGAGGGCTGCGCCGAGGCCGGCGTGCCGCTGCTCTTTTGGCGCGAGGTGCCCGTCGACCCGCACGACCTGGGTGAGACGGCCCGTGCCTGCATGCCTACTATCCTGCAGGCCTTCCTGGGCCGCCCCGACGACACGCCGGCAGGTGACGCCTTCGAGCGCCGTCTGTACGTGTGCCGCCGCACCATCGAGAAAAAGGCCGACACCGAGTTCGCCCTGCGCGACAAGATCTTCTACGTGTGCTCCATGAGCTCGCGCACTATCGTGTACAAGGGCATGCTGGTCGCCACACAGATGCGCCGCTTCTTCATCGATCTCAACGACGCCGCCGTCAAGACGGCCGTGGCGCTCGTCCACTCGCGTTACTCCACCAACACCACGCCTAGCTGGGAGCGTGCGCACCCCAACCGCTTTATTATCCATAACGGCGAGATCAACACCCTCAAGGGTAACGTCAACTGGATTCGCGCCCGCGAACCCAACCTGTACAGCCCCGTGTTACAGCACGATCTTGAGCGCGTGATGCCCATCATCAACCGCGAGGGTTCCGACTCCGCGATTCTGGACAATGTGCTCGAGTTCCTGGTCATGAACGGTCGCCCGCTCACGCGCGCCGCGTCCATGTTGCTGCCCGAGCCGTGGGACCATAACGACAGCCTGAGCGAGGAGCGCCGCGCCTACGACGCTTACCAGTCCATGCTCATGGAGCCATGGGATGGCCCGGCGGCCATCGCCTTTACCGACGGTCGCACCCTGGGCGCTGCCCTCGACCGTAACGGCCTGCGTCCGGCTCGCTACTACGTGACGCGCGACGGTCGCTTTATGCTGGCAAGCGAGGTGGGCACCATCGAGGTGAGCCCCGAGAACATCCTGACGAGCGGCTGTCTGGGGCCGGGCCAGATGCTCGAGGTCGACTTTGCCCGCGGGCGCGTCATCTACAACGATGAGTTGCGCGCCCGCTATGCCAAGGAAAAGCCCTACCGTGATTGGATTGCCGGGGAGACGCTGACCGTTGACGCGCTCGATGAGCCCGTTGCGGCAACGCCCGCCGAGGACGCCGAGGTGCCCGCTGCCGTGCGCATGGCCAAGCTCGGCTACCACTGGGATGACGTCGACGAGGTTGTGCGTCCCATGGCCCAGCAGGGTAAGGCGCCGCTCGCCTCGATGGGCATCGATGCGCCGCTGGCCTGCCTGTCCAAGAAGACGCGTTCGTTCTTTGACTACTTCTATCAGTTGTTCGCCCAGGTCACAAACCCGCCCATCGACGCCCTTCGCGAGCATATGGTCACCTCGACCACGCTCTACCTGGGCAACCACGGCAACCTGCTCGAGGACTCCCGTACGGCCTGCCAGCTGGTGCGCCTGGAGCGCCCACTGCTGAGCGAGGAGGAGTTTGACCGCATCTGCGCTATCGACCGCGTGGGCTTTAAGACCCGCCGTTTCCGTGCCGTCTACCGCCGCGATGCCGGCGAGGGCGCGCTGCAGGCTGCGCTCAAGCAGCTTGCAGAGGACGTTGAGGCTGCGGTCCGCGATGGCGTGAACATTGTGGTGTTGAGCGATCGTGCCGCTGCGGGTGAGGTGCCCGTGCCGTCGCTGCTCGCCGTGGGCTGCGTGCACAACCACCTGATCCGCGCCGGCGTGCGTACCTTTGCCGACATCGTGGTGGAGTGCGGCGACGCCGTGTCCCCGCACGACTTTGCGGCGCTGGTGGGCTACTCCGCGAGCGGTATCTATCCGTACAACGCACATGCGTGCATCCGCGATCTGGCGGCACGCGGCGACCTGGACGTGACGGCCGGGCAGGGCATCGACAACTACAACAAGGCTGCGACCGCCGGCATCGTTTCCATCATGTCCAAGATGGGCATCTCCACGGTGCAGAGCTACCATTCGGCGCAGATCTTCGAAGCCGTGGGCTTTACGCCGGAGTTCGTCAACGCGTACTTTGCCGGCACGGTGAGCCGTGTGGGCGGTATGGGTGTCGAGGACGTTGAGCGTGAGCAAAACGAGCGCTACGACGCCGCGCTCGCCATCCTTAAGAGCCCGGCTCCCGATCAGCTGCCCACGCTGGGCCTGACCAAGTGGCGCCCGATCGGCGGCGAGGATCACCTGATCGACCCTCAGACTGTCTACTTGCTGCAGACCGCCTGCCGTGAGGACAGCTTCGACACCTTTAAGGAGTACAGCGCCCGTCTGCACCGTACCGGCCGTGCCGTGCGCCTGCGCGACTTGCTCGACTTTGATGCCAGCGGCCGCACGCCGGTTTCGCTCGACGAGGTCGAGCCCGCGCTCAACATCGTCCGCCGCTTTAACACCGGCGCCATGTCGTACGGCTCTATCAGCAAGGAAGCACACGAGTGCATGGCCATCGCCATGAACCGCCTGCACGGCCGTTCCAACTCCGGCGAGGGCGGTGAGGATCCGCGTCGCGAGACCCCGCTGGCTAACGGTGATTCCAAGAACTCCGCGATCAAGCAGGTGGCAAGTGCGCGCTTTGGCGTGACGAGCCGCTACCTGTGCAGCGCCTTCGAGATTCAGATCAAGATGGCCCAGGGCGCCAAGCCCGGCGAGGGTGGCCACCTGCCCGGCAAGAAGGTCTACCCCTGGATTGCCGAGGTCCGTCAGTCCACGCCCGGCATCGGCCTGATCTCGCCTCCGCCGCATCACGACATCTACTCCATCGAAGACCTGGCCGAGCTCATCTTTGACCTTAAGAACGCCAACCCTGGCGCACGCGTGTCGGTCAAGCTGGTCAGCGAGGCCGGCGTCGGCACCATCGCCACCGGTGTGGCCAAGGGCGCTGCCGACAAGATCTTGATCAGCGGCCACAATGGCGGCTCGGGTGCCGCTGCTCGCGATTCGATCTGGCACGCCGGTCTGCCGCTGGAGCTTGGCCTTGCCGAGGCCCAGCAGACGCTGCTGCAAAACGGCCTGCGCTCGCGCGTGGTGCTCGAGGCCGACGGCAAGCTCATGGACGGCACCGATGTTGCCGTCGCCTGCCTGCTGGGCGCCGAGGAGTTTGGCTTTGCGACCATGCCGCTCATCTCGATGGGCTGCCTCATGCAGCGCGACTGCCAGCAGGATACCTGCCCCGCCGGCATCGCCACGCAAAACTGCCGCCTGCGTCGCGGCTTCCGCGGCAAGCCCGAGCACGTCGAGCACTTTATGCTCTTTGTTGCCGAGCAACTGCGCGAGGTCATGGCGAGCCTGGGCTTCCGCACCGTCGACGAGATGGTCGGCCATCCCGAGTGCTTGCGCCAGATTGAGGTCCCGGGCAACCGTAAGGCCAACCTGCTCGATCTGTCGCCCGTGCTGGCGAGCGCGACCTGCGAGTTCGGTGCCCATATCCCGGGTGCCGACGGTCGTCACTTCCTGCCGCAGATGGCCGCGGACAGCGAGCTCGACAAGACGCTCGACTCCACGCTGTTCGTGCCCTATACGGCCGATGCCCGTGCCCACTTGCGTCCGATTCGCTTCCGCGCTGATATCGCCAACGTCAACCGTTGCGTGGGCACCATCCTGGGTAACGCGGTGACCAAGGCACATCCCGAGGGCCTGCCCGCCGGCTCCATCACCATCGATTGCGATGGATCGGCCGGTCAGAGCTTTGGCGCCTTCCTGCCGCGCGGCATTACGCTCAACGTGTGCGGCGACGCCAACGACTACTTTGGCAAGGGTCTTTCGGGCGGCGAGGTGTCGGTGCGCCCCAACCCGCATGCGACCTATAAGTTCGACGAAAACATCATCGTGGGCAACGTTGCGTTCTTTGGCGCCACGAGCGGCCGTGGCTTCATCAACGGCCTGGCCGGCCAGCGCTTTGGCGTACGCAACTCCGGTGCCACCGTGGTGGTCGAGGGTTGCGGCAACCACGGTTGCGAGTACATGACGGGTGGCCTGGCGCTCATCCTGGGCGAGGTCGGGCAGAACTTCGCTGCCGGCATGACGGGTGGCGTGGCTTATGTCTTTGACCAGTACGGCACGCTCGATGCCCGCGTGAACCACGAGAGCGTTGAGCTCAAGGCCCCGACTGCCGGCGAGCTGGCGCAGATTCGCGAGCTCATCCAGGAGCACGTGGACGCGACGCAGAGCCCGCGCGGCATCAAGCTGCTCTACAGCTTTGAGACGATGAGCAAGCACTTTGTGAAGGTCATTCCGACCGAGTACGAGCGTGTGCTGGCGATTGTCGCTGCGAGCGAGGCTGCCGGCAAGACACATGCGCAGGCAGAGGAACTGGCGTTTGACATTGTGACCGGTCGCGCGAGCGCCGCGGATGTCGCTCGCTTCGATATTGCGGGCGGTGCTGCGGGTGCTGCGTCCGCGGCCGCCAGCTCTGTTGCTTCGACCAAGAAGGAGGCGTAAGTGCCATGGGTAAGCCCGGTGCTTTTCTTGATATCGATCGCGTGACCCACGAGCTTCGCCCCGTGGAGGAGCGCAGCCGTGATTTCGATCCGCTGTACGTGGAGCTCGACGACGACGCACGTCGCGCCCAGGCGAGCCGCTGCATGATGTGCGGCGTGGCGTTTTGCCAGATGGGCGCGAGCTTTGGCAAGGCACGTCCGAGCGGCTGCCCGCTGCACAACTTGATTCCCGAGTGGAACGAGCTGGTGTACCGCGGCCGCTGGGATGAGGCTGCCGAGCGCCTGTCGCTCACCTCGCCCATGCCTGAGTTCACGAGCCGCGTGTGCCCGGCACTGTGCGAGGCCGCGTGCAACCTGGGCTCGGTCGACGGCCAACCCACGACGATTCACGATAACGAGCGTGCGATCAGCGACCATGAGTGGGCCAACGGCGGCCCACGTCGCTTTGAGCCGGCAGGGGAGGACGCGCCCTCGGTCGCCGTGGTTGGTTCCGGCCCGGCTGGCCTGGTGGCAGCATGGGAGCTTGCACGTCGCGGTGCCCGCGTGACGGTGTTTGAGCGCGACGACCGCCCCGGCGGCCTACTCATGTACGGCATTCCCAACATGAAGCTCGAGAAGTCTGTGGTCGAGCGTCGTGTGGCGCTCATGCGCGAGCTGGGTATTGTGTTCGAGCTGGGCGCCGACGTGAGCGATCCCAAGGTTACCGCCAGGCTCGACGACTTTGACGCCGCCGTGGTGGCTGCCGGCGCCCGTGCTCCGCGTGGACTTTCGGCTGCGAACATTGATGCCCCGGGCGTGGTGTATGCCGTGGACTACCTGACGGCTTCGACCGTCTCGGTGCTCGATGGCGGTGAGCCTGCTATTGACGCACGCGGCCTGGACGTCGTGGTCATTGGCGGTGGCGATACCGGCAACGACTGCGTGGGTACCGCGGTGCGTCAGGGCGCGCGCAGCGTGCGCCAGTTTGAGTTCTTGCCGGCTGCGCCCGATAAGCGCGCGGCAGGCAACCCCTGGCCGCAGTGGCCCAACGTTAAGAAGACCGATTACGGCCGGCAGGAGGCTATCGCTGCGATGGGTGGCGAGATGCGTGCCTGGGCCGTGGATACACTCGAGGTGCTGCTGGACAAGAAGGGTGCGGCTGCGGGTCTGCGCGTGGTCGATCTGGACTGGTCGGCGGGAAAGCCCGAGCGCATCGCGGGCTCCGAGCACGAGGTGCCAGCGCAGCTGGTGCTCATCGCCTGCGGCTTTACGGGTCCGGAGTACGGTGTGTTCGATGCGGTGAGCGTGCCTGTTGCCACCGCTGGTCGTCCGCTGCCGGTGATGGCTGCCGAGGGCTCGCATCTCGCGGCTCGCACGGAGGGTGTTGCCGCGGATGCCGCACCGGTGTACGTGGCCGGTGACGCCCGCAACGGCAGCTCGCTCGTGGTGAACGCCATGGCCGACGCCCTGGCCTGCGCTGCCGAAGTCGCCGACGCGCTGGAGCTGTAAAGTAGTCATTTAAGAACGTCCCCAATGACTAGCCATTTTTTTGTCTAGTCGTTGGGGACACTCTTTGCGAGCAGTTTGCTCGTTTGTCGACGTGCGGGTGTTCATTTGTCGACTTCTTGGGCTGTGGTCACCTGTTGTTTCTGTGGTGGCTGCGGGCATCTGGCTCAAAAGGGCGGGTTGGCCGTCGATGTTTACCTGCGGTTTTGTTGCGGTGCGCATTTTCGGTCAAGCTTTTCGTCAAGTGTTTGGTCAGCATCTGGTTTGCAGCCGGGGGCCTATTTTGCCCGCACTGGTCGTGGCCGCCCACCCTCCTCGTAAGCTCAAATTGAGGTCCATCAGTTTGAGGAGGATGCCATGACTGACCACGCTTTAGACCAAGCGCAGCTAGCCGAAGCCGTCGGCAACGATATTGCCGACATGGCCCATTTTTGGATGCTGCGGAAGTTTCAGTTTTTGGAGCCGGCGCGCGAACAGTTCGAGATCATTGTCGACCCGTGGCTCAGCTATTGCACCGAGCCTTCGCAAAACGAAATCATGGCCTACAACATGGCGTTTACCGATTGGCTGCTGTTTGAGCGCCCCTATTACCACGGCAAGACGCTGTTGGAGCTGTATGTGGACGAGCCGCCAGCGTCAATTTCTCCTGCTTCGCTCGGGCGACTTAAGCAGGTGCGTGACACGCAGTATTTCTCGCGCTTTGGCATTTTGGACAAGGATCCCGCGACTGGTATGGTCGTGCTGAAGGACACGCGCACCGACCGTCGCTTTGACGTCTACGACCCACATATCGTGCAAAAGGAGCATTGGAACGATGGTGCGATTGCGGTGCGACTCGCGTGCGTCGACGATGTCTGGCTGACGGCGGGGCAGCTCTACCTGTATGATATCGCGCGCCTGAGCGACACAGCGGTCGACGGGCCGGGCGCGGTGCATCCCGAGGACCTGGAGGACGGTTTCGACACCTCGTGCATCAGCTTCTTCTTGCGTCTGGTCCGCGACATCATGGGCGCCCAGGGGCGGTACGTGAAGTCGCTCAACATCTACGAACAGGAATGGGAGTAGGGGATGGACCTGGCGTTGTCCTGCCTTGCCTTCTGTCTTTATGTCTCGATCTGTAACGTTTGGGGACAAAAACCAGTCTATCTGTTACAGATCGAGACGAATGCTTGGGCGCCGCTGGTTTGTCTAAATCTGTAACGTTTAGGGGCCTGGAGAACGTCTTACTGTTACAGATCGAGACGTTTGGCACCTGGCTGGGGGGGGGATGTCTCAATCTGTAACATCTACAGTCCAAAAATCGGTCTTCTTGTTACAGATCAAGACGTTTGTCGGTGGAGGCAACGGTGACGATGGTCCATTTGTCCGATGTGGTGGTGATGGAAGTGTCTAATACCGTTTTCAAGCACAAGCATACGACTCGCAACACGTTGGCGCGGAATAGGATGCTCGCGCGACTCACGGAGGTGACCGAGCAAGGTGCGCTGCTCGCAACGCATGACAATGCCGAGCTCATGTGGCTGCGGCGTCATGTTGGAACCGACGATATCGCGGAACCCGAGCCGTATTTGTTCTGCTTTCAACATGATTGGGGTGTACTGACGCCGGCGGAGCGAACGCTGCGTACCATCAAAGGGCTTGCAGAGTTTCATCCCGATTGGGCGTTTTGGGGCTATGACGCGGCGCTTTTGTGGGGTCTGGAGGTGCCGAATGATCTGCTTGGGTCGCGTTTTCTTGTTAAGACGGGTTGTTCGGTGACGTTGAGCGGCGGGTGCAGGTTGTTGCGTCCGCAGATGGCGGGCGCACTCGAGCATGTTGATGGCGTGCGGGTGACGTCGTTTTGGCGCACGGTGGAGGATTGCCTACTGCGTGCGCCGTTCTCCTACGGGTTGGCGATTGCCGATTCTGCACTGCGGGCGAAAGGCGTATCACGTGGGGATTTGTGCGAGCGCCTCCGCGCCGATTGCGAGGGCAGGCGAGGGTATCGCAGGGCACAGGTGATTGCGTCGTATGCGGACGGGCTGTCTGAAAACGGCGGCGAGTCTCGGTTCCGAGCATTCTTTATTGCGTACGGCTTTCCGGTTCCGGAGCTGCAGGTGGAGTTTCGCGACCCGCTCGATCCGAGCCAGGTGTTTCGCGTCGACTATTTTTGGCGGCTCGAGGACGGGACGTGTGTCATCGGCGAGCTCGACGGAAAGGGGAAGTACACCTTGCAGAGCGGCGAGGGTCGGGAGTCGGTTGACCCATTCGTGGCAGAGCGTCAGCGGGAATCTCATCTGACAATGCTCGGGCATAAGGTGCTTCGGTTTACGTTTAACGAACTCAAAGACCCGGGGAAGCTGGTCGAGAAAATGAGGCTGGCGGGTATTCCTCGGCAGGTTGAATTGGCTGAGGAGTGGAGATGCCAGTGGTATGGGCGCTGAGAGGTTTTGTCTCGATCTGTAACGTTTAGAGGCTGTTTGAGCTCGTAATTGTTACAGATCGAGACAAGCCGGTGAAACGTCGACCGAATGTCTCGATCTGTAACAACAAGGGGCCTAATAACCCTGTACCTGTTACAGATCGAGACATTTCCCTGGTGTCGCTGGGGTGGGACTGCAACGTGTTCCGTCTCCCCACATCCCCTCTTCCTTCCGTTAACCGATGCGTCTGCAGCAATCCAGCGGGACTAGGTGATAATGGACAAATGTTCAAGTTAATCGTGAGGGAGGAGCTCGATATGGCATCTGCCGATCGTTCCACGTTGTTTATCAATGCGACCATTCTGGATGGTTCGGAGCATATGGAGCCGCAGCCCGATATGGCCGTTACTGTTGAGCGCGGCATCATCACCTGGATGGGGCCGAGTGCTGTGGCGCAGGCGCCTGCAGGTGCCGAGGTCATCGACCTGGCCGGCGCGTATCTCATGCCCGGTCTCATCAATATGCACGTGCACCTGTGCGGCTCGGGCAAGCCTGTCTCGGCCGGCGATGCGGGAGCGCTGATGAAGAAACTCGATAATCCCGTGGGCCGTGCCATCGTCCGCCGCATCCTCAAGGGCAGTGCCCAGCAGCAGCTGGCAAGCGGCGTGACCACGGTGCGCGGCGCGGGCGACCCGTTGTTTGCCGATCTTGCCGTGCGCGACGCTATCGACGCCGGCAAGTATCAGGGCCCGCGCCTGGTAGCGCCGGGAACGGGCGTCACGGTGCCGGGCGGCCATGGCGCGGGCTTGTTCGCCCAGGTGGCCAACAGCCCCGTTGAGGCAGCCGAGCAGGTGCGAGACCTGTATGCGCGCGGCGCCGACGTCATTAAGCTGTTCGTAACGGGCGGTGTGTTCGATGCGACCGAGGTGGGCGAGCCGGGCGTGCTGCGTATGCCGGTGGAGGTTGCCGCGGCGGCGTGCAAGGCGGCGCACGAGGTGGGCCTGCCGGTTATGGCTCATGTCGAGAGCACCGAGGGCGTGAAGGCCGCGCTTGAGGCCGGGGTCGACACGATCGAGCACGGTGCCCCGATGACGCCCGAGATCCTGGAGCTGTACCGTGGCGCCGCGGGCACGCAGCTTGAGGATCGTGCGCCCAGCGTTACCTGCACGATCAGCCCGGCGCTGCCGTTTGTGTTGCTCGATCCGGAGAAGACCCATTCGACTGACACGCAAAAGAAGAACGGCGACATCGTGTGCTCGGGCATTATCGAGAGTGCTCGTGCGGCGCTGGAAGCTGGCGTTAAGGTGGGCCTTGGCACAGATTCGAGCTGCCCGTTCGTGACGCAGTACGACATGTGGCGTGAGGTGGCCTATTTTGCCAAGTATGTCGGCGTGAGCAACGCCTTCGCGCTGCATACGGCTACGCAGGTCAATGCCGAGCTCCTGGGGCTGGGCGGCGAGACCGGTACGATCGAGTGCGGCAAGGCCGCCGATATCCTGGTGACGCGCAAGAATCCGCTCGATGACCTGTGCGCTCTGCGTGAGCCGACGCATGTGATGTGTCGCGGTGATCTGGTACGCAAGCTCAAGGTGAAACGTATTCCCGAGGTGGACGCCGAGCTCGACACGATTATGGCCATGCCTGCAGAAGCGCTTGCCGAGGAGCTGGCCCGCGACGGCGTGGCGTAGGTGTGACAAAGGTGCAGCTCCGTTGCCGCATACAAAAAGCCGAGGTCTCAACACGAGGCCTCGGCTTTTTTATCGAACAAATACTTAAGATTTGGGACAAACAAACCTGATTAATTTGTCCCGCGTGCGGGCGCTAGGAGCGGGTTTCCATCTTGGCGTGGCACTTGGGGCAGGTGACGCGGATCTTGCCTTTGCCCTTGGGGACGGAGAGCATCTGGCCGCAGTTGGGGCACTTGAGGTATGCCGTGGTCTTGCGGCCCTTCCACATCTTCTTGGCCGTGCGCTTGGCACGCTCAAAGTCTTCCTTGCTCGTTCCAGCCGCGCGCGAGGTGCCGGCCGCTGCAGTTCCACCGCCCAAGCTGGCGACGAACTTGCCCAAGCCGGGGACGTTCGCGGTCGCGGCGACAAAGGCCGCGTTTTCCTTGCGACGTGCGTCGATGTTTTTGGACAGGCCGCGCAGCACGCCAATCACGATTACGGCGATGGCAATCCAGCTGAGCCACTGGATGTGGGCTATCGATCCGATCATCGCGATGACAATGCCGGCAAAACCCATCACGATGGTGAGTTCATCGGCACCATTGCGGCCCTTCATAAAGTCATTCATGCAAATTGCCTTTCGTTCGATATGCTGCACGCCTTTATACCCGATTTAGAGCAAGGGGGACAGGTCAATCTGCACCAAGGTGGTGCAAACGTACCTATCCCCGATACACCAAGATGGTGCAAAGAAGTCTGTCCCCAATGCCCCAATTACTTGGAGAGCTTGTCGACGACGCGCTCGATCTCGGCGAGCTTGGCGGCCTTGAGGTCTTCGTCGCCCGATTCGATTGCCGAAGTCACGCAGCCCTCGATATGTGCCTTGAGTACGTCGGCATTAATGCGCGCAAGGAGCGCCTGTGTGGCCATGAGCTGCGTGGAAATATCGACGCAGTAGCGGTCCTCCTCGACCATCCGCAGGATGCCGTCGATCTGACCGCGTGCCGTCTTGAGCATGCGGGTCACCGATTTGTGGTCTGCCATCATGGCGAGTCCTCGTTTCTGGTCGGGGGGTCGAATGCCTCTGGTAGCTGCTAAGCGGCGGTCACGGACAGGGCGTGGAACTTCTCGCCGGCGCCCTCGACGGCGGCGGCGAGCTGCTCGGCGGTCACGGTGTCGGCGCACTCCACCTGGACGGTCTGGGTCTCGTGATCGGCGTCGGCGTCGGTTACGCCGGCCACGTTGAGCAACGCCGTCTCGACGGTGGCGTCGCAGTGACCGCACATAAGGCCGGAAGTCTTGATTGTGTAACGCATGGGTATTCCTCTCTGTTGTGTCGGCTTTCCCAGGCACCCGACCTTGACCTTCAAGCCGTCGCTCGCGTACCAAAGTACGCGTCGCTCCTCTTTCAGGTCAATCTCGGGCACCTGGAAAACCCGTTCTAAATGGACTTAAGGGTGAACCTATTTTGCCACTTTAGGCTTAAAGGTTCGTAGGCGCAGCGCATTGCTTACGACGCACACGCTCGACAGGCTCATGGCCGCGGCGCCGAACATCGGCGAGAGCTGCCAACCGGTGAGGGGGAAGAACACGCCTGCCGCCAGCGGAATGCCGATGCCGTTGTAGAACAGCGCCCAGAACAGGTCCTGCTTGATGTTGCGGATCGTGGCGCGCGAAAGCTCGATGGCGCGCGCAACATCCATGAGGTCGCTGCGCATGAGCACCATATCTGCCCCTTCTTTGGCGATGTCGGCGCCGGTGCCGATCGCAAGGCCCACGTCGGCGCGCGCCAGGGCGGGGGAGTCGTTGATGCCGTCGCCCACCATGGCGACCTTGCTGCCCGCATCCTGCAGTTCGTGCACGTGGCGTTCCTTGTCGGCGGGCAGGACGTCGGCGATAACCTGTTCGCTGGTGAGTCCCACGCGGCGGGCGATGGCCTCGGCCGTCACGCGGTTGTCGCCGGTGAGCATGCGCACGTCGACGCCGAGCTTGCGGAGCGCGGCGATGGCCTCGGCGCTCGTTTCTTTGACCTCGTCAGCCACGGCGATGGTGCCGGCAAGCTCGCCGTTCTTGGCAAAGAACAGCGGCGTCTTGCCCTCGGCAGCGAACTGCTCGGCAAGACCGGCGGGCACCTCCGCGCCCAGCTCGTTCATCAGGCGCACGTTGCCGGCTGCGATGACATTCTGCCCCTCGCGTGCCGTAACGCCTCGCCCGGGCACGGCGGCAAAGTCCTCGACCATGCGCGCGACGATTCCGCGCGACTCGCACTCGGCCATAATCGCCTCGGCCAGCGGGTGCTCGCTCGAGCGTTCCAGCGCGGCGGCCAGCTTGAGCAGCGCCTTTTCGCTCATGGCGGGCGAGCCGTCGGCGCGTGCGGCAACCACGATATCGGTCACGGCCGGCTTGCCGCGGGTGACGGTGCCCGTCTTGTCGAGCACGACGGTGCCCACGCTGCGCAGGTTCTCTAGCGCCTCGGCGCTCTTAAACAGAATGCCCATCTCGGCGCCCTTGCCGGTGCCCACCATAATGGCGACGGGTGTGGCCAGGCCGAGCGCGCACGGACAACTGATCACCAGCACGGCTACGGCAGAAGTGAGCGCCTCGTTCACGCTGCCGGTCAGCGCCATCCATACCGCAAAGGTCACGGCCGAGATCACGAACACCACGGGCACGAACACGCCGGCGACCTTGTCGGCCATGCGGGCGATGGACGCCTTGGTGGCGTTGGCGTCCTCGACGAGCTGGATAATCTTGGCGAGCGATGTCTCGGCACCCACCCGCGTGGCGCGGAAGGTAAACGAACCGGTGCGGTTGACGGTGGCGGCGTTGACGGTGTCGCCGGCGGTCTTTTCCACGGGGATGGACTCGCCGGTGAGCGCACTCTCGTCCACGGCCGAGCTGCCTTCGAGCACCACGCCATCGACGGGGATGGACTCTCCGGGGCGCACGCGCAGGACCTGGCCGGGAAGGATGCTGTCGACGTCGACGGTGGTTTCGGTGCCGTCGTCGGCAACGACGGTCGCGGTCTTGGGCGCCAGGTCGATCAGCGCCTCGATGGCGCCGCCGGTCTTGGATTTGCTGCGCGTCTCGAGGTATTTACCCACGGTGACGAGCGACAGGATCGTGCCGGCGCTCTCAAAATACAGATTGTCCATGCCCGTCATCATGGCCTCGTGGACCTGACCCGCGGCTAACTGGTCGGCCATGATGAACATGGCATAGAGCGACCAGGCGACGGAAGCGGTGGCGCCCACGGCAATAAGGGCGTCCATGGTAGGAGCGCCGTGCGCGAGCGACTTGAAGCCGTTGATAAAGTACGCATCGTTGACATAGATGATGGGGATGAGCAGGACGAGCTCGGTGAGGGCGAGCGTCATGCTGTGGGTATGGTCGGTGAAAATGCCGGGCAGCGGCCAACCGAGCATGTGCCCCATGCCTATGTAGAACAACGGGATGAGAAAGATGATTGAGATGATGAGACGGGTACGCATGGCGGAGGCGGTGGCCTCCAGCTTTTTGGTTGGCGACTCCATATGGGCGGCGCCGGACCTGACTTGCGTGCTGCCGTTTGAGCCGGCGGCACCGGTGCCCGCATCGACGGGCGAGGCCGAGTAGCCCGCGCGGTCGACGGCGGTGCAGATATCGTCGGGGGAGACCTGCGCGGGGTCGTAGTCGACCATCATGGAACCGGCGAGTAGGTTGACCGCGACGCTTTGGACGCCGTCGAGCTTGCTCACGGCGCGGTCCACATGCGCCTGGCAGGCGGCGCATGTCATGCCGCCCACGTCGAACTTATCTTGAGCCATGGCTTCTCCTTTCTGCGGCGTAGTGTTTGAATTGTTAACCTGCTGATACTATACACCCATACCCCCTGGGGGTGTCCAGTATAGAAAGAAATGTATGACATTTCGTTACAGATGAGGGTGGCTGCTCAATCGTTGGCAGCTCATGTCAAACATCTCGATCTGTAACATCTAGCGGGGAAAATGACCTCTAACTGTTACAGATCGAGATTATGTTTTGCGATGTTTGAGTTCGTCTCAATCTGTAACGTGTAGACCCGGTTTTGTCTCGTAACTGTTACAGATTGAGACAATCGGCCCAGACCCGCCTCGTCATCTGTGGTTTACGTGGGGGCATGCGAAGCACGGGTATACTAACCCGCGGCGAATCTGCTCCATCGCTTAGTGCTGCTGCGTCTGGACGGCGCGTGATAGGGCTGCCAAAGCGATCGCCAGCGTGCTGAGCAACGTCCTCTCTGTGCGCACCCGTTTTTGTATGTATTAGCGCACTACCAAGCACGCCCGCGCGGCCGCATGCCGTGCCCATTGCGTGTGCAGATAAGGAACAACAACATATGCGTAATTCTGTATCCGACGTCACCGACGCCGAGATTCTGGACGAGACCCGCGAGGCCATGACCCAGGCTGCCTTCGATGCTGCCGATGAGGCCAATGCTGCCCAGGCCGTCGAGTCCGCTACCGAGAGCCTGCCCGCCTTTGACGAGCTGGGGCTTTCGGACGAGATGCTCCGTGCTATCGAGAATCTGGGCTACACGGCGCCCACGCCCGTTCAGGCCGGCTCCATCCCCGTGGCGCTCGAGGGTCGCGACCTGCTTGCCGCCGCCCAGACCGGCACCGGCAAGACGGCCGCCTTCTTGCTGCCGACCATGAACAACCTGGAGCACATCGCTCCTCCCAAACCCGTACGCGAGCGCGGCGGCCGCAACCGTCGTCGCGGCGCCAAGAAGCCCGAGGGCAACGGCCGCGGTCCCGTGATGCTCGTCATCACTCCCACGCGCGAGCTTGCCCAGCAGATCGACGAGGTCGCGAGCAAGATCGCCGACGTCACCGGCCACGTTGCCGTGACCGTCGTGGGTGGCGTGAGCTACAAGCCGCAGACCGCTGCCCTCAAGTACGGCTGCGACATCCTGGTCGCAACGCCGGGCCGTCTGGTCGACTTGATCGAGCAGGGAGCCTGCCATCTGAACGAGGTCAAGGTGCTGGTGCTCGACGAGGCCGATCGCATGCTCGACATGGGCTTTTTGCCCGCCGTCCGCCGCATCGTGCGCGAGACGCCGGCCGAGCGCCAGACGCTGCTGTTCTCGGCGACCCTCGACGAGGAGGCCGTGGGCGAGATCACCGACCTGGTGAGCGACCCGGCCCGCGTGGAGATCGCGCCTGCCACGTCGACCGCCGACACCGTCGACCAGTTTGTGTTCCCGGTGTCCATCGAGGCCAAGAACAACCTGCTGCCCGAGTTCCTCAAAAAGGAGGGCCCGGAGCGCACTATCGTCTTTATGCGCACCAAGCACCGCGCCGACAGCTGCTGCCGTCGTCTGGAGCGTAAGGGCATCAAGGCCGCCGCAATCCACGGCAACCGCAGCCAGGCCCAGCGCGAGCGCGCGCTCTCGGCTTTCCGCGACGGCACCGTCGACGTGCTGGTGGCGACCGACGTCCTCGCTCGCGGCATCGACATCAGCGATGTGCGCTACGTCGTGAACTTTGACGTGCCGGCAGAGCCGACCGACTACATCCACCGCATTGGCCGCACGGGCCGCGCCGGCGAGCTGGGCTGGGCCATCACGTTTGTGACCGAGCAGGACGTCGATGAGTTCTACGAGATCGAGAAGCTCATGGACAAGACCGCCGACATCTACGAGGCCGGCGACCTGCACGTGGGCCCCAATCCGCCCGCGGTTGATCCCGAGCGCGACCCTGCAGCCTTTAAGGTGAAGAAGAAGACCAAGCGCGGCAAGTCCAAGAGCAAGAAGAAGCTTGAGCAGGCACGTCGCGACGGCAAGCGCAACGGCGACGATTACGGTGATGTGGCCGGTCGTTCCAACCGCGGTCGCGATGAGCGTCGCGGCGACGGCGAGCGTCCGAGCCGTCCCAAGCGCGGCGGCAAGGCCCGCGTGCGCGAGGGCGTTCAGGCTCGCGTAGACGAGGCTGTTGAGAGCGTGGCCCGCGAGGTGGCTGCCGAGGAGCGCGGCGGTGCTGCCGCCGTCGAGCAGGCCCCGCGCGGTAACCGTGCCGAGCGTCGTGCCAAGCAGTTCCAGGGCGAGGCACATCGTCGTCGCCGCGAGGACGAGGACCGCGGCGGTCGTCGCCGT
This sequence comes from Collinsella sp. AM20-15AC, assembly GCF_003471405.1. Lineage (NCBI taxonomy): Bacteria > Bacillati > Actinomycetota > Coriobacteriia > Coriobacteriales > Coriobacteriaceae > Collinsella > Collinsella sp. AM20-15AC. Next base: position 52,575 of record NZ_QRJA01000004.1, on the reverse strand, counting down.
GTTGAGCGCGAGGACGAGGGCCGTGGTTCGCGCGGCGGCAAGCGCGGTGCGGGCGACCGCCGTCGTTCCGGTCGTGATGACGAGCGCGGTGGCCGTGATGAGCGTCGCGGCGGCGAGGGTCGCGGTGAGCGAGGTGCCCGTGGCGGTGAGTCCCGCGGCGGCAAGCGCTTTGAAGAGCGCGGTAGCCGCGGCAGCGAGCGTCGCGAGGGCGCTCGCAGCAATGGCGGCCGCGGCGGCGCTGGTCGTTCTAACGAGTCGCGCGATCGTCGTGACCCGCGTGCCAGCCGCGATCGTCGCGATGACTGGCGCAACTACGACGATACCCGCGAGGAGCGTCGTGGCGGCTATCGTGGCGGGCGTGGCGGCAACCAGGCCGGCTCCCGCGGCGGCCGCGCCGGCGGTCGCGATAACCGTGGCAGCTATGGCAACAGCCGTGGCGGCAAGCGCGGCGGCAGCTCCCGTCGTCCCGGTGACGGCGGCGGCAAGCACAAGTAACATACGCGTCGCGCGCTAGAGCGAGGCGAACTAAGGGCCCCGAGCAACTACGCTCGGGGCCCTTTTTGGTGCAAAGGGGTCAGAGCAAGGAGTGCCCCTGGGTGCCGGCAGAAAAGGAACGTCCCTAAGTGCCGCCTAAATACCGTTTATCGAAGAAAAAATACCGCTCACCGGTCATAATGATTGTTCTGACTTTTGGCTTGTCTACAATAACTCCCGTAAAAAGAAATGCGGAAGGTTACCGAGTCCCTCGGACGTGGGCCTAACCAAAGTCTTTGAACGGGTGTGTCTCTATGGATGCATTCGCTTGATTTTGGTTGGGCTATATTTATGAAGGGACATGCCAACATGGGTTTCTTTTCTCGCCTGATGGGCGGTTCGGATGAGCAGAAGACTGCAGCTTCCGAGTTCGAAATCCTCGCTCCCGTTTCCGGCGAGCTTGTTCATCTAGAAAATACCAATGACCCCGCTTTTAGCAGCCGTGCCGTGGGCGATGGCGTTGCCGTGGTTCCCCAAGAGGGAACGGTGTGCGCTCCTGTTTCCGGCACCGTCGCGGCGCTGTTTCCGACTGAGCACGCGCTGGGCATCATGTCCGACGACAGCTCTGCTCAGGTGATGCTGCATATCGGAATCGACACTGTTAAACTTGAGGGCAAGGGCTTCCATGCGCTTGTTGCTCAGGGTGACCATGTCGACGCGGGCCAGCCCCTCGTCGAGGTCGATTTCGAGGCGGTTCGCGCCGCTGGCTTCGACCCCACGGTCTTCGTTATCGTGTGCGAGCGTTCGGAGAACTCGACTCTTCGTGAGCATGCTTCCGGCCCTGTTGCTGTTAAAGAGCCTGTCGTCTGGCTTTCCGAGTAAATTCTTGTGGTGGGTACCGTGGTTATCAAGCGAGTTTTCAACAATAACGTCGCAATGGTCACTTCGGACGATGGCTCCGAGCTCATCGTCATCGGCCGAGGCCTCTGCTTTGGCCGCCATGCCGGCGACGCTATCGACGAGGCGTCGGTCGAAAAGACCTATGCGCTGCAGGAGGGAACTTCTCAGGATTCGCGTACGATTGACCGCTTGGCACATCTTTTGGAGTCCATCCCCACCGTCAACCTCGTGATTTCCGAGGACATCGTTCAGATGCTCCGTCGAGAGCTCAATGTTGATATCAACGACAAGATTCTCATTGCTCTCGCAGACCATATCAGCCTTGCTTTGGAGCGCGAGCGCAAAGGCGTTCCCTGCGAGAACCCGCTGCTGCTCGAGATCCAGCAGTTCTATCGCAAGGAGTACGCGCTTGCGGGCCGTGCGCTGCAGATTATCAAGGAGTATATGGGCATCCAGATGAGCGAAGAAGAGCAGGGTTTTATTACGCTGCATATCGTCAACGCCACCATGCCGCAGCGCTCTGACCGTCTGATTGTTTCGGTCCAGCTTGTTCGCGACGTGCTCGCGATTGTTTCCGAGCACTATGCCACGACCCTTGACGTCACCTCGTTGCCGTACGAGCGTTTCGTTCGCCATCTGCAGTTTTTTGCGCAGCGAGCGCTCGATCCCGCGGCGGGGCAGGTCAATGGCGACGCGCTGTTCCGTATCGATGAAACGGCGTATCCGAGGGCGTTCTCGTGCGCGGAGTCAATTGCCGACCACTTGGCGTCTACCTATAACGTTGTCGTTACCGATGCCGAGAAGAGTTATCTCGCATATCACATTGTTAACCTGCTTGGAGAACCTGGTCTCTAGGCATAACGTGCCCACACATCGATTGATATAAGGCAAGGCTCACGGTCTTGTCTAGGGCACACCTATCTCAATTTGCGGAAAAGGAAGGGGAGTACCGCTATGACCGCAAAAAAGAAGTTCAATTTCAAAGCGCCGTTGGAGGTGTTCGCGAAGTCGATCGTTCAGCCGATGATGTATCTCTCGGTTGCCGGCATCCTGCTCATCGTGGGCATCATTCTGACCAACAAGACCATCTGCGCCGTGGTCCCCGTGCTGGGCTCCGGCCCGTTCCAGCTTGTGGGCGCCGTTGTCTATCAGTCGCTGATGTTTATCATCAACAACCTCTCGATTCTGTTCTGCGTGGGCATCGCCGGCGCCATGGCAAAGAAGAACAAGGGCCATGCTTCGCTGATCGCCCTGATGTCGTTCTTCCTGTTCCTGCAGGCCAATAACATCGTGCTCAACGCCACCGGTTCTCTTGCCGAAGCGAGCGGCATGCTCGGCCTTACCGGAACCGGCCAGGCCACCGTTATGGGCATTCAGGTCCTCGATACCGGCGTGTTTGGCGGCATCATTCTTGGTTGCATCACCGGTGCCGTGTTCAACAAGTACTCGAACAAGCAGTTCCCCATTGCTCTTTCGATGTTCTCGGGCGTTCGCTTTCCGTTCCTGATCATGATCATCATTTCCTGGATCATGGGTGCTGGCTTCTGCATCGTTTGGCCTCCGGTTCAGGGTGCCATCTCCTCCGTTGCCGGCATCATTAAGGAATCGGGCAACATCGGTCTGTTTATCTACGGCATGCTCAACAAGCTGCTCGTTCCCACCGGTCTGCACCACCTCATCTACACCCCGTTCCAGTTCTCCGATGTGGGCGGCACCCTTACGCTGGGCGATCAGGTTATCGCCGGCGCCTATCCCATCCGTGTCGCCGAGATGGCAATGACGGGCCAGCCCTTCTCCGATAGCACCTACTTCAACAGCTATACCTTCAACAACCTGTGGCCCTACATCGGTATCGGTCTCGCCTTTATCTTCACCGCCTACAAGCAGAACAAGGACAAGACCAAGGCTGTCATCATCCCGCTGATCATCACCGCCGTGCTTTCCTGCGTGACCGAGCCCATGGACTTCCTCTTTGTCTTTGCCGCTCCCGTGCTCTTTGTCGTTCACTCGGTTCTTTCCGGCATCTTCCTGGTCCTGCTCAAGGTCCTCTCCGTGCCCGCTTCGACTGCAGGCGGCATCATCAACATCGTGGTTTCCAACCTGGTTCTTGGTGTCGATAAGACCAACTGGCCGATGATGCTCGTGCTCGGAGTCGTCAACGCCGCGCTGTACTTCTTCCTCTTCACCTTCCTTATTAAGAAGCTCAACCTCCACACGCCTGGTCGCGAGGAGGAGTCCGAGCTCGCCGAGTCCGTTGCCGAGGGCGAGGCCGCCGCGTCTGTCGCGGTGAAGCAGGGCGCTGTTGCCGCAGCTCCCGCAGAGGGCGTCGATGCAGGTATTGCCGACCTGGTCGCAGGTCTTGGCGGCAAGGACAACATCGAGGAGCTCGAGAACTGCTTTACGCGTCTCCGCGTGAACGTTAAGAACCCGGACCTCATCGATGAGAGCCTCATCAACCACGTGCCCAACAGCGGCATCAACCGCAACGGCAACAATATCCAGATCATCTTTGGCATGAAGGTTGCCGAGATGCGCGACAAGGTCGAAAACGCAATTGAGAAGGAGCAGTAAACAATGATCATTACTCTGTGTGGTGGCGGATCCACCTTTACCCCCGGCATCGTCAAGTCCATCGCTCTGCGCAAGGACGAGCTCGACGTTGACGAGATTCGTCTGTACGACATCAACGAGGAGCGCCAGCGCAAGATCGGCGTGCTCGTGGACTGGATTCTGCACGAGGACCTCGGCCTGGACATCAAGCTCACGGTGACCACCGACAAGGAGACTGCCTTTACGGATGCCAGCTTCGTGTTTGCCCAGATGCGCGTGGGCGGCTACGCCATGCGCGAGCAGGACGAGAAGATTCCGCTGCGTCACGGCTGCGTGGGCCAGGAGACCTGCGGTTGCGGCGGCCTTGCCTACGGCATGCGCACCATCTTCCCCATGGTCGAGCTGATCGATGACGTTGAGAAGTACGCTAAGAAGGACTACTGGATTCTCAACTACTCCAACCCTGCTGCCATCGTGTCCGAGGGCTGCCGCGTGCTGCGTCCCAACGCTCGCATCATCAACATCTGCGACATGCCGATCGCGATCATCGACGTGGTTTGCGCCGCACTCGATATCGACAAGAAGGATGTCGAGTACGATTACTTTGGCCTCAACCACTTTGGTTGGTTCACCTCGATCCGCCACAAGGGCGAGGAGGTGCTCCCGCAGCTGCGCGAGTACATCAAGGAGCATGAGATTCTGCTGCCCGACTCCTACCTCAAGGGCATGGGCTCGCTCATGGCAAAGAAGCCCGAGGAGGCCACTGACGAGCACCCCGAGCAGAACCGCCACACCAAGGGCAGCTGGTACTACGTCTGGAAGGGCGAGTACGAGATCATGGAGTGCTTCCCGGAGTACCTGCCCAACACGTATCTGAACTACTACCTGCAGCAGAAGGAGTTCGTCGAGCATTCCAACCCCGAGCGCACCCGTGCTAACGAGGTTGAGGAGACGCGTGAGAAGAACCTCTTCGACGGCATCGACCACTACGAGAAGACGGGCGAGATCGACGAGAGCACGTTCTATGCGGGCAGCCACGGCGACTGGATTGCCGACCTGGCTATCGCTCTGAAGAACGATACCAAGCAGCGCTTCCTGGTCATTTGCGAGAACAAGGGCGCTATCCCCAACATGCCCTACGACGCTATGGTCGAGCTGCCTGCCTACATTGGCAAGAACGGCCCCGAGGTCATCAGCCGCGACAACATTCCGCTGTTCCAGCAGGGCCTCATGATGCAGCAGCTGAACTCCGAGAAGCTCGTGGTCGAGGCTACGATCGAGGGTTCTTACGAGAAGGCGCTCAAGGCCTTCACGCTCAACAAGACCGTACCGTCGATGAAAGTCGCCAAGGAAGTTCTCGACGACATGATCGAGGCCAACAAGGGCTACTGGCCCGAGCTTAAGTAAAAGCAACAGGGTCGCTGGCCGCATACCTAGAGCAATGCCCCGTCCACGTGATTGCGTGGACGGGGCATTGTCATTTGGTAACGCGTTTTATCAAATATGGCATTTATCTGCGGAAATGTTCGTTTTCACCGCTAAGGACGACGTTTCATACCGCCTGCCGAAGCGTGTCGCTGCCAAACAATTTTATAGGTCAGTGTTGTGCGTGTAGCAACTTCGCCCGGTCTCGCCTCCGGGCTGCCATGTGAGAGGGGATCTTATGGCTCGACTGCACGTAATGGAACGCAGCCACGCTCAGGCCGTCATGGACGATCTGCACGATGCGCTCGGACGCCGTCTGGCGGTGAGCTCGCTCGCCCCGTGTCCCGTGGAGTTTACGGCAGCGCTCGTCAACCTGTGCTCCACCCAGAGCTGCGGCAAGTGCACGCCCTGTCGCGTGGGCCTGAGCGCGCTGAGCGACCTGCTTGCCGATGTGCTCGAGGGCCGCGCCGACGAGTCCACGCTCAACCTGACTGAGCGCACGGCCCGCACCATCTACCTTTCGAGCGACTGCGCCATCGGCTACGAAGCCGGCGCCATGGCACTCACGGCCATTCGCGGCTTCCGTGACGATTTTGAGCATCACATCCGCGAGCACTCCTGCGGCTTTGACCGCGAGGCCCGCGTCCCGTGCGTCTCGGGCTGCCCGGCGCACGTCGACATTCCCGGTTACATCTCGCTCGTCGAGGCAGGCCGGTATGCCGACGCCGTCAAGGTCATCCGCAAGAACAACCCACTGCCGCTCGTCTGCGGCTTGGTGTGCGAGCATCCCTGCGAGATGCATTGCCGCCGCGGCATGGTCGACGATCCCATGAACATCCTCGCCCTCAAGCGTTTTGCCGTTGAGCACAGCGACCTCAACGACCACAAGCCGCATGTAGTGGACGACACCGGTAAGCGCGTCGCTGTGATCGGCGGCGGCCCGGCCGGCCTTTCCTGTGCCTACTACCTGGCCGTGATGGGTCATAAGGTGACCATCTTTGAGCAGCGTCACCACATGGGCGGCATGCTGCGCTACGGCATTCCCAGCTACCGTCTGCCGCGCGAGCGCCTGCAGGCCGAGATCGACTGGATCTTGAGCGCCGGCATCGACGTTGAGCTCGATCACTCCGTCAACGGCGAGGAACTTGCCCGCCTGCGCGACGAGTTCGATGCCGTCTACCTGGCCATTGGCGCCCACAGCGATAAGAAGCTCGGCCTTCCGGGCGAGGAAGCGCTCGGCGTGGAGTCGGCCGTCAAGATGCTGCGCGCCATCGGCGACGACGAGCTGCCCGACCTGAGCGGCCAGCGCGTGTGCGTCATCGGCGGCGGCAACGTGGCCATGGACGTGGCGCGCTCCGCCGTGCGCTGCGGTGCCGAAAAGGTGAGCATCGTCTACCGCCGTCGCATCTGCGACATGACGGCCCAGGACGCCGAGATCGCCGGCGCCCAGGCCGAGGGCTGCGAGGTACTGGAGTTGACCGCCCCGCTCGCCATCGAGACGGGCGAAGATGGTCGCGTGAGCGGCCTGCGCGTGCAGCCGCAGATTATCGGCGAGCCCCGTCGTGGGCGTCCGGCCCCGCGTGCCGCCGCCACGCCCGAGCGCGTCATTCCTTGCGAGCGCGTGTTTGTGGCCATTGGCCAGGACATCGATTCCAAGCCGTTTGAGGAGATGGGCATTGCCTGCAAGTGGGGCTGCGTGGTCACCGACTCGGACGGCGCCGTGCCCAACTTCGACGGCCTCTTTAGCGGCGGCGACTGCCAGACCGGCCCCGCCACGGTCATCCGCGCCATCAACGCCGGCCGCGTTGCTTCGGCAAATATCGACCGCTACCTGGGCTTCGACCACAAGATCAAACTCGAGGTCGAGCTGCCGACCGTCCAGTTTAAGGGCAAGCACGAGTGCGGCCGCTGCGAGCTGGGCGAGCGCGAGGCCGGCGAGCGTATTCACGATTGGGATCTGGTCGAGCAGGGCCTTACCGAGGAGGAGGCACACCAGGAGGCGAGCCGCTGCCTGCGTTGCGATCACTTTGGCTTTGGCGCGTTCCGCGGAGGGAGGAACCTGGAATGGTAGAGCTCAACAACCCCACCGTCAGCGACAACACCGAAAATGGAGCGCATAACATGGTCAAGCTCACGATCGATAATTGCGAGGTCGTGGTGTCCGAGCACACCACGATCCTGGATGCAGCCAAGTCCGTCGGCATCCAGATTCCCACCCTGTGCTATCTGCGCGATCTAAACGAGATCGGCGGCTGCCGCGTGTGCGTGGTCGAGGTCGAGGGCTGCGACCAGCTGGTTGCCGCCTGCAACAACTACGTGCTCGACGGCATGGTGGTCCACACCAACAGCCCCAAGGCTCGCGAGGCTCGTCGCACCAACGTGCAGCTGCTGCTGTCGCAGCACGATGCGCAGTGCGCGAGCTGCGTGCGCAGCGGTAACTGCAACCTGCAGACCATCGCCAACGACCTGGGCATTTTCTACCTGCCGTATCAAAAGCACTTGGCGCGCGAGGGCTGGGACTTCGATTTTCCCATCATTCGCGACAACGACAAGTGCATCAAGTGCATGCGTTGCATCAAGGTGTGCGAAAACGTGCAGGGGCTGGGGATTTGGGACCTGACCAATCGCGCCACGCACACCGCCGTGGGTACCCGCGGGCGCGCGCCGATTGGCAAGACCGATTGCGTCGCATGCGGCCAGTGCATCACGCATTGCCCGACGGGCGCGCTGCGCGAGCGTGACGACACCGAGACCGTGTTCGACGCTCTCGCCGATCCCGACAAGATCGTGCTGGTGCAGATCGCGCCGGCTGTGCGTAGCGCTTGGGGCGAGGAGCTCGGCATCCCGCGCGAGGAGGCCACCGTCGAGCGCCTGGCGTGCGCGCTGCGCCGCGTGGGCTTTGAGTACGTGTTCGATACCGATTTCTCGGCCGACCTCACCATTATGGAGGAGGGCTCCGAGTTGCTCGAGCGCCTGGGTAAGGCCGCCAAGGGCGAGGGCGACAGCCGCGGCTGGCCCATGTTCACGAGCTGCTGCCCGGGCTGGGTGCGCTTTGTGAAGGCGCGCTATCCGGAGTTTGTCGACAGTCTGTCCACGTCCAAGTCGCCGCAGCAGATGTTCGGCGCTATTGCCAAGACCTACTACGCCAAGGTGCTGGGCGTGGAGCCCGAGCGCCTGTTCGTGGTGTCCGTGATGCCGTGCACGGCCAAGAAGGCCGAGTGTGCGCTGCCGAGCATGGTGGGCGAGGGCGGTGCGCCCGACGTGGACGTTGCGCTGACGGTGCGCGAGATGGTGCGCATGATCCGCGCGAGCCACGTGAGCGTGGAGACGCTGGCCGAGGAGCCGCTCGATACGCCGCTGGGCTTTGGCACAGGCGCGGGTGTGATCTTTGGCGCCACGGGCGGCGTGATGGAGGCCGCCGTGCGCTCGGCCTATTACCTGGTGACGGGCAAGAACCCCGACGCCGACTTCTTTACCGACGTGCGCGGCCTGGACGGCTGGAAGGAAGCCGTGGCCGATATCGATGACACCAAGGTTCGCGTCGCCGTGGCACACGGGCTGGGCAACGCCGCCCGTCTGCTCGACGCGATTCGCGACAGTCGCGTGAGCTATGACTTCGTTGAGGTCATGGCGTGCCCGGGCGGCTGCGTCGGTGGCGGCGGTCAGCCCATCCACGACGGCTGCGAGCTGGCAGCCGAGCGCGGTCAGGTGCTGTGGGGCCTGGATGCCGCTGCGGACATTCGCTTCTCGCACGAGAATCCCGATGTCCAGGCGTGCTACCGCGAGTTCCTGGGCGCGCCGCTCTCGCCGCTGGCCGAGGAGCTGCTGCATACCGATCATCACGCCTGGTCGATGCCTAACGAAGGGACGTGCTAACGATGCGCGCGTTTGATTTTGAGATGTCGCGCCGGGGGTTTGCCTCGGCGCTTGCCGCGGGCGCGCTGTCGCTTGCGCTCGCGGGCTGTGGCGGCGGGGCTGCCGGTGCCGGGTCCGCCGCGGACTCGGCTGCCACGGACGGCGCCGGTGCTGCTGCAGAGCCGGTCGCGGTGCACGTCGCCTCGCTCAAGGGACCGACCTCGATTGGCCTGGTGCAGTTTATGGACCAGGCTGCCGATGGCGAGACGGACAATGAGTTCGACTTTGCGATCAACACTGCCGCCGACGAGATCGTGCCCAAGGTCATTCAGGGCGATATCGACATTGCCCTGGTGCCAGCCAACGTGGCGAGCGTGCTCTACAACAAGACCGAGGGCGCGGTGCAGGTCATCGACATCAACACGCTGGGTGTGCTGAACGTGGTGACGGGTAACGCGGACGTTACTTCGTTTGGCGACCTGGCGGGTCGCACCGTCTACATGACGGGCAAGGGCACGACGCCGGAGTACGTCATGAACTACCTGCTGGAGCGCGCGGGCCTGACCGGCCAGGTGACGCTCGAGTTTAAGTGTGAGCCCACCGAGGTGCTGTCGGCCCTGCTTGCCGACCCGTCCGCCGTGGGCGTGCTGCCGGAGCCGTTCAAGACCGCTGCCATCGCCAAGAGCGAGGGCAAGCTGTCGGCACCGGTGAGTCTGACCGATGTGTGGGACGAGCTGGCAGGTGACACGGGTTCGCGCCTGCTGACGGGCGTGACCGTGGTGCGACGCGCGTTTGCCGAGGAACATCCCGATGCCGTGGCGGAGTTCTTGAGCTGCCATGCGGCGAGCGTTAAGGCTGTCAATGCGGCGCCGGCAGACTGGGCGCAGGCCGTGGTCGATGCCGGCATCGTTGACAACGCCAAGATCGCCGAAAAAGCGATTCCCGGGTGCATGCTCGTGTGCCAGACGGGGAAGGATATGAAGGCGGCGCTCGGTGGGTACCTGCAGGTGCTGGCCGATGCGGATGCGAGCGCCGTGGGCGGCAAGCTCCCGGCTGACGATTTCTACTACTTGGAGTAGCCCGTGCGTGCGTTTGCTCGACAAATGACAGAGCGTGTGAAGGCGGTGGCGGCAGCAGGTGCCGTCGCCGCCTTTTGGCTTGCCGTGTGGATGCTGGTGGCGGTGCTGGTGGCGCAGCCGCTGATTTTGCCGGGGCCGGGTGCTGTTGCCTTGGCGCTGCTGCGCCTGATATGCGATGCCGGCACGTGGGCGATTCTGGCGGGCTCGGGCGCGCGGATACTGGGCGGGCTGGCGCTTGCCGCGGTGTGTGGTGGCGTGCTTGCTGGGATTTCGTCACGTTCGCGGGCGTTTGCGTACCTGGTGGCTCCGGCGCTGTCGTTTGTAAAGGCGACGCCGGTTGCCTGCGTGGTGGTCCTGCTGCTCATTTGGCTGGGGTCGGCACGTGTGAGCATCGCGGCGGTCTTTTTGATGGCGCTGCCGGGCGTATATTTCTCACTGGTCGAAGGCTTGTCGCAGGTGGATAAGCCACTGGAGCAGATGTTTCGTCTGCATGGCGTGCGGGGCTGGCGACTGTTTTGCGCCCACACCTGGCGCGAAGTCCTGCCGTTTGTGCTTTCGTGTGCGCGTGCCGTGATCGGCATGAGCTGGAAGGCCGGTGTGGCAGCCGAGCTGATCGGCATGGCGGTGGGCACCGTGGGTGAGCGCATCTATCAGGCGAAGCTTTTGATTGAGACGGCCGACCTGCTGGCTTGGACCGTGCTGGTCGTTGCCGCCTCGTGGGCGTGTGAGCGCGTGCTGGTGTGGCTGCTGCGGGTTTCGGGGCCCGTGGCGTGGGGTGCGGCCGTGCGGGCGCATAGGCATGGGCTGCGCGGGCGTGCGAGGGCTGCGGGCGATGGCGCTGCGGCGGAGCTTGCGCTTGCCGTGGGCGATCGCGCGCCCTGGGCACCGGCGCTCGACGGACTGGTGCTCAACGTGCCCGCGGGTGGGCGTATCTGTGTGATGGGCGCCTCGGGTGCGGGTAAGTCGACGCTCCTTGCCCTTGCGGCAGGGGAGTGCGCACCGTGCTCGATGGTGTTTCAGGATGCACGCTTGGTCGAGTCCGCCTCGGCGCTGGATAACGTGCTGGTGTGCGCCGATGCACGCGTGGACGCCTCGAGTGCTGCGGCCCTGTTGCGCTTGCTGGTGCCGGGGGTCGATGTGCATGCTCGCGTGGCCGAGCTTTCGGGCGGGCAGCGCCGTCGCGTCGAGATCGCTCGAGCCCTGCTGTGCCCGGGCGGCGCGGTGATTCTTGACGAGCCCTTTACCGGCCTGGATGTCGTCGCGCGCGATGCGACGGCCGAGGTCGTGCTCGATCTGCTCGACGGTCGCACGCTCCTACTCGCCACACACGATGCCGCTGACGCTCGGGCCCTCAATATCTCGGACATCATCACGCTCTAAATACTAACTTAGCAACAAAATGATCCGTTTTTCTCCGTCCCCATGGGGTCAGGTGTGGTATTCTATCTGCGGGGTAATACTTAGGAATACCAAGTAATACCAACGCCGCAGAAACAAACTCCGGATGCGGGCCAATCGGGTTGCCTTCACAGCCCGTCGCCCAGCCGCGTGGCCCGCATCTATCCGCACCACCGTCGTTTCAAAAAGGGAGCGCCATGGCAGAACACATGACCCCGGTTGTCGCGAAGGTCTTGCCCGAGGAAAAGGCGGCCTTCGCGGCGGCAACCCAGCTCGTGGGCACCACGCCGTCCAACGCCATCCGCATGTTTATCGCCGCGTTCAATCGCTGCGGCACCTTCCCGTTCGACATCTCGCCCAACGGGGCCTTTGGCAAAGACTGTCCCCAACAACTAGTCGTTGAAGAACGTCCCCAATGACTAGTCGTTGGGGACGTTCTTAAATGACTAGCTGTCGGGAGGAGGTTGGCATGCTCAATGCGATGATTTGGGCGCTTGCCTGTTTTGGCGTCGTCGCTGCCGATATCGCCCTGAGCGTGGTTTTGTTCTCCGCTCTGGGCGTCGCATCGGTGTTCATGGGCTTTTCGATTGACGACCTCGATATTCAATTGCTTCAGGCTGCCGCGCAGATGGCATCGTTTTTAATGGCGCTGCTGTGGTGGCGTTATCTGTGGCCGCGTTCGTTTATAGCACGCCGGCAAAGCGCGCATCCGCTCGGCGGGGGAGCGCGTGGGGCGTGGAAGCGCATCGTCTGCGTTATCGTGATTGGCCTTGCCCTGCAGGTGGTCGTTGGCTACGTGACCGACGCCGTGCTGTCGCTGTTGCCCGAGGCCGCGGCCGACTACAGCGAACTTGTCGAGGAGACGGGCATGGGTGACACGAGCTATCTGGCCGTCCTGACCACGGTGCTCGGCGCTCCGTTTTGCGAGGAGCTGCTGGTGCGCGGTATCATTTTTGAGTTTTCGCTCCGAGCGTTTAATCCGCAGTGCCGCCCACTTTGGAAGCGCCTGCGTCGTGCGGGTGCGCAGGACGGCGCCATGGTGTCCTGGGCGGCCCCGAGCACGTGGGGTATCGCCGCGGCGGTCGTGCTGCAGGCGGCGATCTTCGGTTTTATGCACATGAACTGGGTGCAGGGCTGCTATGCGGGCGCCGCGGGTCTGGTCTTTGGCTGGGTGCTCGTGACCACCGGAAAGCTCCGCTACACGATCCTGCTGCACTTTGCCTTTAACGCCGGGTCGTACCTGATGGGTCTGTTGTGGTTTGTGAACACACCGCTCGACGTGGTAATCACGGTCGCTATCGCCGGCGTCATCCTCGTTGAGGCTATGCGCTCGCTGCGCCACGCGTGTGGGATGGGCGCAGCGAGCGCGCCGCTGCCCTAGTTGCGACGCCCGCCTCCGTTGGCGCCCTGACGCCCCTGAGCTGCACGGTTGCGCCCGGCAGTGTTCTGTGCACGCGACATGCCGCCGTGCCCCTTGCTGCCTTTGGGTCCCTTGCCGCCAGCGCCACCGTGCGGCTTGCCGCCTTTCTTGCCGGTGCCATGCCCACCGCCAGCAGACGTCTCACCCGGGCGCGGCGGCACGGGGCGGATTAGACAGTGTTTGGTGTAGCCGATCAGGTCACGACGCCCGGCTTTTTCCAGCGCCTCGCGCACCAGCTTGTAGTTCTCGGGCTTGCGATACTGGATGAGCGCGCGTTGCATGGCCTTCTCGTGCGGGTCGCGTGCCACGTAGATCGGCTGCATGGTGCGTGGGTCCACGCCGGTGTAGTACATGCAGGTCGACATGGTGGACGGGGTGGGGTAGAAGTCCTGCACCTGCTCGGGCATGTAGCCCATGTCGCGCACGGCCTCGGCAAGGTCCACAGCTTCCTTCATGGTCGAGCCGGGGTGGCTCGAGATCAGATACGGCACCACGTACTGCTTGAGTCCGTATTCGCGGTTCAGGCGTTCAAATTTACGGCAGAACGCGTCGTAGACGGCGCGGCTCGGTTTGCCCATCACGGAGAGCACCGCGTCGCTCACATGCTCGGGCGCTACGCGCAGCTGGCCCGAGACATGGTGCTCCAGCAGCTCGCGCAAAAACTCGTCCGAGGCGTCGGCCATGGTGTAGTCAAAGCGGATGCCGCTGCGGACGAAGACCTTCTTGACGCCCGGCAGCTGGCGCAGATCGCGCAGCAACTGTGTGTAGCCGCTCTCGTCGACCACCATGTTCTTGCACACACTCGGCCACAGGCAGCGCTTGTTCTTGCACACGCCATGCTTGAGCTGTTTGTCGCAGGCAGGGCGGCTAAAGTTAGCCGTCGGTCCGCCCACGTCGTTGATGTAGCCCTTAAACTCGGGATCGCGCGTGAGCAGCTCGGCCTCGCGCATGATCGAATCGTGGCTGCGCATCTGCAGCGCGCGGCCCTGGTGGAAGGTGAGCGCGCAAAACGAGCACTCGCCAAAGCACCCGCGGTTGGAGCTGATCGAAAACTTGATCTCGGCAAAGGCCGGTACGCCGCCCGCCGCGTCGTAGTCGGGATGCCAATCGCGGGCGTAGGGGAGCTCGGCGACCTCGTCCATCTCGTCGGTGGTGAGTGTTGCCGATGGCGGGTTCTGCACCACATAGACGCTGTTGGGATAGGGCTCTACCAGGCGATGACCGGTGATGGGGTCCATATTCTGCTGCTGCACGTTAAAGCTGCGCGCGTAGTTGAGCTTGTCGGCGGCAAGGTCGTCCCAGCTGGGCAGCAGGTCGTAGTCGTAGACCTCGTCGAGCGAGCTGGTGCGGTAGACGGTGCCGTTGATGTAGGTGATCTGATCGACGGGCAGTCCCGCGTCGAGCGCGTCGGCGATCTCGACAATCGCGTGCTCGCCCATGCCGTAGATGAGGATGTCGGCGCCCGAGTCGAGCAGTACCGAGCGCTTGAGCTTGTCCTGCCAGTAGTCGTAGTGGGCCAGACGACGCAGGCTCGCCTCGATGCCGCCGATGATAATGGGGGCGTCCTTGAACGTTTGGCGGATGAGGTTGCCGTAGACCGTGACGGCGCGGTTGGGGCGGTGACCCTCCTCGCCACCAGGGGTATAGGCGTCGGTGTGGCGGCGGTGCTTGGTCACCGAATAGTGGTTGACCATGGAGTCCATGTTGCCGGCGCTGACGAGAAAGCCCAGGCGTGGCTCGCCAAGCACCGTGATGCTGGCGGGGTCGGTCCAGTTGGGCTGACAGATAATGCCCACTTTGTAGCCGTGCGCGTCGAGGACGCGGCTGATGATGGCCATGCCAAAGCTAGGGTGGTCCACGTAGGCGTCGCCGCAGATGTAGACGAAGTCGCACTGGTCCCAGCCACGCGCATCCATGTCGGCGCGGCTGACGGGGAGGAACTTGTCGCGGCCCGGACGCCAGGGGCGTGAGGGCGCTGCTGAGGCATGCGTGGGTCGCGAGCCCTGCGCCTTGCCGCCGCGCTTTTGCTGCTGGCCCTGTTTGCCCTGCTGTCCACGTTGGCTGTTCTGAGCGTGCTGAGGCTTTTTTGCCACGATCCCTCCCGGTGTTTGTATGCTGCACGTAATTGTAACCAGTCTTTTTGGGACGGGGCTAAAAAGACTGGTGGAGTACATGGGCTGGCGGATCGGCGTGTCGATGCGGGTGTCGGCGCCGCGCCCGCCGTTTGTTTCCAGACTGTGTATCCGCGCGTTGGGGAGCCCGTCTCGCGCGCATGCCATGTTGTCAATGGGTTACAGTATGAACGGCGGCTATGTTTCCGCCAACGCACGAGAGAGTCGTCAACAAGGAGGATGCACGACGATGCAGCGTGCCAAACAGATATCGGAGTCTATTGAGCTGGGCATCATCTTGGCGCTCGCCGGTGGCTTTATGGATGTGTATTCGTACATTGGGCGCGATCATGTTTTCGCCAACGCGCAGACGGGCAACATCCTGCTCGTGGGCGTGAGCATCTCGGAAGGCAACTGGGCACTGGCGGGGCGCTACTTCTTCCCCGTGGTGTCGTTTGCTGTGGGCATTATGCTTGCCGACCTGGTTCACGAGCGGTTTGGCAGTGTGATTCACTGGCGCCAGGTGACGGTGTTTTTTGAAGCCGTTATCTTGCTGGGCGTGAGCTTTATCCCGGGCGGCGGTTACAACCTGCTCGCCAACTGCCTTACTTCGTTTGCCTGCGGTATGCAGGTCGAGAGCTTCCGCAAGATTCATGGACACGGCATCGCCACGACCATGTGTATCGGCAACCTCCGTAATGCCTTGCAAAACGTGGACGATTACATCATTACCCACAAGCGCGGCTTTTTGGAAAACGGCCTGCTGTACTTTGGTGTGATCTTTACCTTTGTGTTTGGCGCCGTGCTGGGCAATTGGTGCATTGAGCGCATGGGTCTGCACGCCATCGTCGTGGCGAGCGTGCTGCTGTTTGTCGCGTTTGCCATCATGTTCATCGACCGCGAGCGCGACTTGCGTTTTCGCTGGAAGGTTGCGGCCGAGGCTTGGAAAGAGGGCTGTCGAAAGTAACCGAATGCGGCAAAGGGACAGCCCCTTTGCCGCAATATATTTTCATCTCTATGTAGTACAGCTTCAGGAGCCAGAAAAAAACTATCTAGCTCCTGAATGTTGTTACGAACTGCTTTTTGCAATTTATTCGAGATGCTCTTCAATCCGAGCCCTCAGAAGGGCAATGGCTGTGGGTATTCCAATTGCGGCGGCTAATTCGGCTTTATCCAAAACCTGTATGTTAAAGCACGATTGTTTATCACATTGAAGGACGTTAACTGAAGATAGCTTCACTTCCCGTTGACTGAGTATATCGTAATCTCCAAATAGGAAGTTACCTTTTATTGTGTAATTCGGTATGTTCGTTACGCACTTCATCTCAAGTCTGTTTAGGCCATAATCGAACACCGCAACTTCCTTGTGTTCGATGATGAGCGCAACCCTGGGCATGTTACTAAAACCACCGTCGACGACAGTAAAGAGCTTTTCATTTGCATCGTCATAAACGGTGTATTTAAGACTCAATAGCTGTCCTAGTGGACCCGTGAACCCATGTCTTTTGATGTTGAGGTTGTCTCCCGCTGGGTTGACGAGAGCCAGAGCATGCGGATAAGGGTTACCTTCAATTGAGATTCGATATTCGTTTGTAGCCGTCTTGCTCGATTTAGGACCAGTAGCCATCACGCGTCATCGCCTCGATCGAATTGGAACCGTCTTCTACTTCGTGCGGAGAATTGCGCTGTACGTTGCGGTACATGCAGCTGCAATAACCGCATGGGCAATTTCTAACAAAATGAATGACGCTATTTGCTGCATGCATTTTATTTACTATAAAGTATCCTTTTATAAACGTATTGT
The DNA here is from genome assembly GCF_003471405.1 of Collinsella sp. AM20-15AC. Classification (NCBI taxonomy): domain Bacteria; kingdom Bacillati; phylum Actinomycetota; class Coriobacteriia; order Coriobacteriales; family Coriobacteriaceae; genus Collinsella; species Collinsella sp. AM20-15AC. The sequence goes on along the minus strand of NZ_QRJA01000004.1, from coordinate 35,559 downwards.
CAAACATATATTGCTAAAACAGAAACAATTTATAGACTGAGTTGGTCGTATTCTTTGGGCGATTGCTCCTATAATCTAGCCTTCGCTGCTGTCGGGAGGGAAGGACTGGGGCTCCGTTATTATGTTGAAACGCTTTAACACTTTTGACGTTCTCACGCGTTTTTTGTTTCAAAAGCGTTAGGATGGAACTTGCAGCGCGGGGCGTAATGGGTGCCCCGCACACGATGGGAGGCTATCAATGGCTAATCGTTTCGTTCTCAACACCATTTCTTATCATGGTTCCGGCGCCATCAAGGAGATCCCCGGCGAGCTCCAGCGTCGCGGCTACAAGAAGATCTTCGTCTGCTCCGACCCCGATCTGGTCAAGTTTGGCGTTACCGCTAAGGTGACCGACGAGCTCGACGCCGCCGGTATTGCTTGGAGCCTCTACTCCGAGATCAAGCCCAACCCCACTATCCAGAACGTCAAGGACGGCGTCGAGGCTTTCAAGGCCGCCGAGGCTGACGCTATCGTGACCATCGGTGGCGGCTCCTCCATGGATACCGCCAAGGCCATCGGCATCATCATCAACAACCCCGAGTTCGCCGATGTCCGCAGCCTCGAGGGTGTTGCTCCCACTAAGAACCACGCCGTGTTCACCATCGCTGTGCCGACGACCGCCGGTACCGCCGCCGAGGTGACCATCAACTACGTCATCACCGACCCCGAGAAGGTCCGCAAGTTCGTGTGCGTCGACACCAACGACGCCCCTGAGGTCGCCGTCGTCGACCCCGACATGATGGCTTCCATGCCCGCCGGCCTGACCGCTTCTACCGGCATGGATGCTCTGACCCACGCCATCGAGGGCTACACCACCAAGGGTGCTTGGGAGCTCTCCGACATGTTCCACTTTGAGGCCATTAAGCTGATCAGCGAGAACCTGCGCGACTCCGTTGCCGAGGCCAAGTCTGGTCAGCCCGGCTCCGGCCGCGAGGGTATGGCTCTTGGCCAGTATGTCGCCGGCATGGGCTTCTCCAACGTCGGCCTGGGCATCGACCATGCCATGGCTCACACCCTGTCTGCCCACTACGACACTCCGCACGGCGTCGCTTGCGCCATGCTGCTGCCGATCGCCATGGAGTTCAACAAGCCGGTTTGCGCCGAGCGCCTGGCCAAGGTTGCCGTTGCCATGGGTGTTGACACCACGGGCATGAGCACCGACGAGGCTGCCGACGCCGCCATCGCCGCCGTCAAGCAACTCTCCGCCGACGTGAACATTCCGCATGTCTGCGAGGCCATGAAGGCCGACGAGATCGAGGTCCTGGCCAAGGACGCCATGGCTGACGCCTGCTTCCCGGGCAACCCGCGCGAGGCGACGCTCGACGACGTCATCGAGCTCTTCAAGAAGATCTGCCCGGCTGCCTAGCCCAGTTTGGTGGTCCTTCGCCCGTAGGCGTATGGTCTTTTGACTTGCTGCTGGCCCCGCCGTGCTACGCACGGCGGGGCTTTTTGTGCTGCGTCGATGCCCTGAGGCGAGCAAAACTAAGGCATGCTGCCCGCTGCGGATAGGTGGTGCACTTCTCAGCGTACATTTTTGGGAGTATTCAGCAAGCTCTGAAAAATGCATAACGTTGTGAATGGGCCGCAGTGGCTCGCAGGTGCCCATCGACAACCATTGCGGGTGGGCTATCGATGAGCGGAGGGGGCTGTCACCGCGTTTTTGGTTTGCGACGACCTGCAACACTGCTGTAACCACGTCGCTTTGCCGTTTGCGATGGGGCTGACGGGGTCCACGGTGCTGAATACTCCGTATTTTGCACGGTCCAAGGTGGGGTACCCTGAGACGAAGCAAATAGATGCCTCATATTTATGCAGATACCGATAGGATTTATGCAAGATTGGGACTGTAAACCGAACGCGTGCACAAAACCGGTGCGGGGACGTCTGGAGTCGGCTCGGTTTCTAGAGTATTGCACGTGCAGAACGGTTAAAATCGGGGCTCGGTCTTAGTTTTACTTGGAAGGATGCATATGGCTTCTAATGTTGATGCTTCTCTAGAGGAGACGCTCTCCTATATTACTGACCAGTTGAAGGCGCTTACCTCGATTGCTTCACCTACGGGCTATACCCGTGCGGCTACTGACTATCTAATGGAAACGTTGCGCGATATGGGCTTTGGCCCCGAGCGCTCCAATAAGGGCAACGTGTTGGTTGAGCTTGGTGGTGAGGGCGAGCCGCTTGTCCTGGCGAGCCATGTCGATACCCTGGGCGCTATGGTGCGCTCCATCAAGGACAATGGTCGCCTGCGTCCCACGACGCTCGGCGGGCATCAGTGGTCTACGGCCGATGGCGAGAACTGCACCGTCTACACGCGCGACGGCAATGTCTACACGGGTGTGGTCCTCAATACCGAGCCTTCGGCGCACGTGGCCGACGAGCCGGTCAAGACCATCGAGAAGAACATGGAAATCCTGCTCGACGAGAACGTCGACAGCAAGGACGACGTGCTCGAGCTGGGCATTCAGGCTGGAGACATCATCGCTATGGATCCGCGCACCACGGTGACGGAGAGCGGCTACATCAAGAGTCGTTTCCTTGACGACAAGCTGTCCGCGTCGATTCTGCTGGGTTTGGCCCGCGCCGTTGCTGGCGGCGAGGTGACGCTTTCGCGCAAGGTATCGCTGCTCTTTACCGTGTACGAGGAGGTCGGTCACGGCGGCGCTTTCGTGCCGGCCGATACGCGCGAGATGATCAGCGTTGACATGGGCTGCGTGGGCGACGACCTGGGCTGCACCGAGCGCATGGTGTCGATTTGCGCCAAGGATTCGGGTGGCCCCTACAACTACGATCTGGTAACCACGCTGTCCAATATCGCGCGCGAGCTTAAGCTCGATTACGCCATCGACGTGTACCCGCATTACGGTTCGGACGTCGAGGCCACGCTCTCTGCCGGCTACGACATCCGTCACGGCCTGATCGGCCCCGGCGTGTACGCGAGCCACAACTACGAGCGCAGCCACATCGACGGTGTGCGTAACACCTTTGAGCTGGTCCGCGCCTACGTGCAGCGCTAAGGAAGCAGTTTGCGACTCGGCTGACCAATCGCTAAGGCCCGATTTCTCGGGCCTTTTTTCGCTTTAGGTCGTTTAGTATTATGATGTAAGTAATCTATTAATTAAACACGTAAATTACTTAACGAGGTGATGCGGCATATGAATACATCTGAGTACTTATCTATGGGTGATGCCGCCCGCCTGTTGGGCGTTACGAAAGCTCGCATATCGCAACTTGCCGCATCGGGGACACTTGTGTGCGATATTGTGGGCGGCCGGAAGATGGTCGAGTACAATTCTGCGATCGCCTATCAAAGGGTCCGCAAACGAGGGCGCCGTCCTGCAGCCGATGTGGGACGTAAGTTTACGCTGATGTCGGCCGACCATGAGGTCGCTCATGTCTCATTTGATCCGACGCGTGAGTTTCCCTTCGAAATCGCCGAGGTCCTCGATGCGCAACGAATGCCGTTTGGCACATGCTCGAGCTCTTCTCCTACGGTGAATAAACGGGAGCTCAACGTGTGGTGGAGCCATCGGTCGGTGCCTGACGTCCGCCCTGGACTCGTCTCGCGCTATCGTGAACTGGGAATTGCCAGTGGCATCGAGGTTCCGGTTCGGTGCCTGGGCTTATCGCTTTCGGATTGTTATTGGCTGCGGCCGGCCGATTGCGCCGAACTCAAATGGCAAAGCATCAATTACTTCGAGAATGATTTTGAGCGATCGGCGCCCGAAGAGCGTTCGGGTTGGCTGGAAGGCATCGGTCTAAAAAATCCGGATAACACGTCCGAGGGCGAGCTCCCTAAATCGTGGATGATCCGAAACGGCATTCGCGTTTTGGCTAAAGGGTGCGGGATGGACGACCAACGGCCCTTTAACGAGGCAGTTGCAACGGCTCTGCATCGTCGCTTGCTTTCCAAGGGGGAGTTTGTTCCTTACACGGTTGAGCGCATGTTCGATGGCCCTGTGTGTCTGTGCGACGACTTTCTTGACGGCCGCGAGGAATATGTTCCGGCTGTTTACGTTAAGAACGCCCTTGGTGGCCAGCGAGGAAGCTCGACGTACGACCGGTACTGCCGCTTTCTTGGTAAGCATGGAGCAGACGAGGCCGCTGTGAGAAGGTCTATGTCGCAGATGATCGTTTGCGATGCCCTTTTGGCCAACAGCGATCGCCATTGGCGAAACTTCGGTATCATCCGCAATGTCGACACCCTGGAGATAAGGCCTGCACCGCTGTTCGATAGCGGTAACTGTCTGTGGTATAACGTGCCAACTGTCTTGCTCGCGGCTGGCGAGTTTGGGTTTGCTGCTAAGCCGTTTGGGCCCGACCCTTCCGTCCAGCTGGCGCTTGCGGACTCGCTCGATTGGTTCGATTCATCGCGGCTCAACGGATTTGTTGATGAGGCGATCGAGATTCTTTCGCAGAGCGAATGGGCCACGGCGGAGGGTCGACTCGAGGCCATCCGCCGCGGCCTCGAGCGTCGCATAATCGAGGTTGGTGCCGCTGTTGAGGTACTTCGACACGTGCAGCGATAAACCCGCGGCTACTTAAGTGCGCCGGTCACGGTGCCGCCGCCCAGGACGATGTCGCCGCGGTATATAACGACAGCCTGGCCGGGGGCGATGGCGCGCTGCGGCTCGTCAAAGGTCAGCAACATTTGCCCGTCTTCGCCGCGCGTAAGGATCGCTGCCTGGTCTTTCTGTCGGTAGCGGTACTTGGCGCCCACGCGGATGCCGCCGGCATCCAGCTCGGCTTCCATGTGGTCGGCAGGGGCGCTCCAAATCCAGTCGTTGGCCGTGAGCGCCGTGGCCGTCAGGTCCTCGGCCTCGCCCAGATGCACGGTGTTGTTGACGGCGTCGACACCCGTTACGTACACGGGATGCGCCATCGCGACGCCCAGGCCTTTGCGCTGGCCGATGGTGTAGCGCAGCGCGCCGTTGTGGCGCCCGACCACGCTGCCGTCGCGCCACACAATGTCGCCCGGTGCAGCGGGATGTCCGCAGCGGCGCTCGATATAGCCCGCGTAGTTACCGTCTGGAATAAAGCAGATATCCTCGCTTTCGGCCTTCTTGGCGTTGATGAAGCCCTGCTCGGCGGCAATCCGGCGCACGTCGCGCTCCTTGTCCAGACCCGCCAGCGGAAAAATCGTGCGCGCCAGACGCTCCTGCGTAAGCGAATACAAAAAGTAACTCTGGTCCTTTTTGGGGTCCTCACCGCGATGCAGCTGCCAGGTGCCGTCTGCCGCCTGGCTTGTTTTGGCGTAATGGCCCGTGGCGATGTAGTCGCAGCCCATGTCCAGCGCTGCATCGAGCAGCGCGCCAAACTTAATGTGGCGGTTGCAGATAATGCACGGATTGGGCGTCAGCCCCTCCTGGTAGGCGTTCACAAAGCGCTCGATTACGTTACGGTCGAAGGTTTGCTGCAAGTCGAGCACGTGGTGGGGAATGCCTATGCGCTCGGCGACGGCCTCTGCGTCGGCGATGTCGCGGTCGACCTTACTCATGCCCGTGGCGGGGTCGGGTGCGGGGCAGGTGAGGCGCATGGTGGCGCCGACACATTCGTAGCCCTGGCTTTTGAGCAGATATGCGGTCACGCTGGAATCGACGCCGCCGCTCATGGCGATGAGCACGCGCTTGTTGTGCATGGGGAGGTTCTCCTTGGTGGCATGTGGCCAAAAAAGAAAAGCGGCGCGGGAGGCTGGTTCCGCGCCGCAGACATTGTAGCAAGTTCGGGCGTCCTGTGGGACACCCTGTTGGGATGAGCTCAGGCTGCCAGAAGAGAGGGGAGACCGGCGTGCCTTGGACTCGTTCTAGGAACGAGAGCTCTAGTCCTGGAAGAGTGCCGTGGACAGGTAGCGCTCGCCGGTGTCGGCGAGCAGCGCCACGATGGTCTTGCCCTCGTTCTCGGGGCGCTTGGCCAGCTGCAGTGCGGCCCACACGGCGGCGCCGGACGAAATGCCCACGAGCACGCCCTCCTTGTGGCCCACGGCGCGGCCGGTGGCAAAGGCGTCGTCGTTCTCGACGGGGATGATCTCGTCGTAGACCTGGGTGTCGAGGACGTCGGGCACAAAGCCGGCACCGATACCCTGGATCTTGTGCGGGCCGGCCTGGCCTTTAGAGAGCACCGGGGAGGTGGCGGGCTCGACGGCGACGACCTGAATCTCGGGGTTTTGCTCCTTGAGGAACTCGCCCACGCCGGTCACGGTGCCGCCGGTGCCGACGCCGGCGACGAAGATGTCGACCTTGCCGTCGGTGTCGTCCCAGATCTCGGGGCCGGTCGTGGCCTTGTGAATGGCCGGGTTCGCGGGGTTCACAAACTGGCCGGCGATGATGCTGTTGGGGGTCTCCTTCTGCAGCTCCTCGGCCTTGGCGATGGCGCCCTTCATGCCTTTGGAGCCGTCGGTGAGCACGAGCTGTGCGCCGTATGCCTGCATCAGCTTGCGGCGCTCGACGGACATGGTCTCGGGCATGGTGATGATCACCTTGTAGCCGCGGGCCGCCGCCACCGAAGCGATGCCGACGCCGGTGTTGCCGCTCGTGGGCTCGATGATGGTGTAGTCGCCGCCACGCACGAGCTTGCCGGCCTTCTCGGCCTCGTCAATCATGTTTTTGGCGACGCGGTCTTTAACGGATCCGGCGGGGTTGAAGTATTCCAGTTTGACGAGCACGCGGGCCTTGAGGTCCTCGTCGGCCTCAAAGTGGGTGAGCTCCAGAAGCGGGGTGTGGCCGATAAGCTGATCGATGGACGTGTAAACATTGCTCATGGTGAACCTCCAAAGTGTTCAAATGACTGGATACCGTGTGGTTTTACGGTGTGTGTGGCAGAGAAACCCACAAACCTTATAGGTTGTTCGTTTTGCTGTTGGCAAGCATAGTAGACAGTAAAGCCTAGTAACGCAATAGGAAATAGAAGATTATTACGAGTCGATTAACCATCTTGACGGGAATAGGTATTTTCAAAACCAATTTTTCGGCTAGAATTTCTACGAATTAAAAGACCGAAAGGCAGCTATATATATGTTGGTTTCCACAAAGGGCAGATATGCCCTGCGCGTTATGGTCGACCTGGCCGAGCACCAGGCGACAGGCCGTATCCCGCTTAAAGAGATTGCGGCGCGTCAGGGTATTTCGGAGAAGTACCTCGAGAATATTCTGGCTACGCTCGTGCGCGCCAACATGCTCTCGGGCATGCGCGGCAAGGGCGGCGGCTATGTGCTCACGCGCCCGCCCGAGCAGTACACGGTGGGCGAGATCTTGCGCCTGACCGAGGGCAGCCTGGCGCCGGTCGCCTGCCTGGATGGCGACTGCAAGGGTTGTTCGCGCTCTGACGATTGCCCCACGCTCGACGTGTGGAAGAACCTGGACAAGCTTATCAACGACTACCTCGACGGTGTGACGCTCGATCAACTTGTCGCTCCCAACGAAGGCTACGATTACGTCATCTAACCCACACCTGCCATTTGGGGACGGAGTGGAAATGGCAGATTCTCTCGCCCTTTGAGACTTGGCAAATAAGAAGGCCGCCCATTTTTGCGATGGGCGGCCTTCGTTTTGGGCTGTTGAGACGGGCGCGGCCGGAATGGCCGTTTTAGCCCTCGGCGATGCTGTCGAGGATGCTGCGCATGATGGACACCAGGATGCTGCCCATAAAGGCCGATCCAAAGCTGGCGATGGAGATACCCGCGCCCAGCAGATTGACCGACAGATAGCTGGCCAGCTCGAGCATAAAGCTGTTGACTACGAGCTGAAAAATACCCAGCGTAATGATCGTGAGCGGCAGCGAGATAACCGTCAGAAACGGCTTGACGAGCGAATCGACGATGTTCAGGAACAGTCCCACGAAGGCGAAACAGACCCAGGCCTCGGCAAAACCGAAGGGCTGGATGCCGGGGACGAGGAACGTGGCAATCGCGATGGCGATCGAGGTAAAGAGCCAGTTAAGCATAAAGCGCATGGTGTGAATCCTTTCTTGCGCAGGGTGCGTCGGTGTCGCGTGAAGCGGTTTGCTGCGGCGGCTTGGACGGCCGCTCGGGCGTGCCGCCTTGTTCGGCCGCCCATTGTCTCAGATATTCGTGGAGCTTACGTGCGCATTCGGTTTCAAAACGGCGTTCGTCCTGAAAAACGCGCCGCTGGCAGAGAGTCTTGTCGCTTTAGTTTGGTGGTGTGCTACACTGCTACGGGCAAAAGCCACAGGCGTTGCCCTATTGCATAGAACGGGCGAACGATGCCCGATGTCAGTATCAACTTCGATGCCTTATGGCGGGTTTGGCGGTGATCGATGAATATCGAGAACATGTTTGACAAGCCTGATGTCAAGCAGCTGGTCCACGCATTTAGTCTTTTGGATGACGAGAAGGATATCCAGGCGTTTTTGACCGATATCTGCACGCCGCGCGAGATCTGCGATCTTTCGCAACGTCTGCAGGTTGCGCGTTATCTGGATGAGGGCGAGCCTTATGTTGAGGTTCAGGCCCGCACCGGCGCTTCGTCCACTACGGTGAGCCGCGTTTCAAAGGCGCTGAACGGCGAGTACGGCGGCTATCGCAAGATCCTCATCAAGCTGGAGGATGGCGAGTAGGCCAGCGACAACAATGAATTACGAAGAACCGTCCCTCCGGGGGCGGTTTTTTGATCCCTTGGAGACGGAGGAAAACGGATCACTGGGCTAGACTGACCTCCTCGGTGATCCATTTTCCTCCGTCTCCAAGGGGTCAAATCTGTTGGCGTGGGGCAAATCTGTCCGCGCGGGCGGGTAGGATGGAAGCATTGAATATTGCGAACGGTTTGAGTGGAGGACCATGCCTGTTCGAATCTATACCACCAACGCCGGCGCGGATTTGAGCGATGCCGAAGCGGCGCTGCTTGCCGACCTTATTGCCCGCCACGGGCGTGCCGTGCTGCTGGCGCCAACGTTTGCCGAGCTCGACCTGTGCCGTCATGATGCGGCGGAAGCCGGCGTTTCGCTGGGTATTGACTACAAGACGCCTACATCGTGGCTTCGCTCGCTTTGGGAGCTTTTGGGCGACGGGCGCGGTTTCGTCGACAACCTGCAGCGCCGGATGCTGTTTTCGGACATGGTAGCGCGCCTCGACGACGCCGACCTGCAGCCGCTTTCGCGCAGCCAGGGCACGGTGCGTATGCTCGCGCGTATGGCTCGCGATGTGCTGCCGGGTGTGGCAGGGACAGGCACCGAGCGTTGCTGCGACAACGTTTGCAAGCCCAAGCCCAGAAGCGACGCCGAGGCTCGCGTGTTTGAACTTTTGTGCGCCTATGCGAGCGGCTTGGACCGTCGAGACATGGTCGAGCCCTGCGAGGCGGCTGACATTATGGCCGGCGCTTTGGCCGACAACCTGCCGGGGTGCGCCCGCGCCGTTTGCGTGCGCGGCGTCACGTCATTTACGTATAGCCTGCTCGAGCTGCTGTCCGCCGTGGCAAACAACGGGGGAGAGGTTGTCGTGCTGCTTGCCCGCGAGCAAGCGGCGATGCGCGAGGAGCTTGCCGCGGCATTTGATGTCCGCGGTGTGCTGTTTGAGATCGCGCCGCTGGGGGAGGGCGCCGCCGCGCCCCAGATTGCCTTCAAGTCCGCTGCTCAGCCTGCCTTTATTGAGGTCGCCGGCCCCCATGCCCGTGCCCATGCTTATGCGGGCGTCATCGATAAGTTGGTGAAAGCGCACAAGGAGTCCAAGGACGATAAAGCTGCTGCAACACCCGCCGACCCCGTACGCGTGCTCGTTGTTTCTGCCCGGGCACCCCAGCTGTTCGGCGAGCTTGCCGCTCGTTTGGCGGCGCGCCACGTTGCTGCCGAGACGGCCGAGTTCACGGCGTTTTCCCAATCCATTGCGGGCAGGCAGTTCACGGCGCTCGCCAACCTGATCGAGCGTATGAAGGCCGCCGACGAAGGGGCGGCTTCTAAGACTGAGTGGTGGCCCGCTCCGGAGCTTACCGACTGGATTTACAGCCCGCTTTCGGGTGCCGACGCCGCCAGCGCGCGCACGTTCGACAAGAATATGCGACTGTCGCGCAGCAAGACCACTGCGGGCGTCAAGAGCCTGCTGCAGAGCGTGCAGGGCCAGGTGAGGGGCGCGCGTAAAGCGGCGAGCGACGAGAACTGGTTTAAGAACGTGCCGTGCGTGGTCTCGGACGTGTTCCAGGCGCTGTGGCGCGACAAGCCCGTGACGGCGCTCAAGGCCATGCTTGCCGTTGCCGAGGTACTGCCCGATCGCGCGCTTGGTGGTCTCGACGGTCAGGCCCGTCGCCAGGCGGAGGTGGCCCTGCTGCGCCACGCGATCGACATCCTTATGAACGATGCTCGCGCGCTCGACGTGTCGCAGGCCGCGACCGTGCCCGTGCTCGATGGCATTCGCACCAAGGTGGACAAGCGTAGCACCGCCTACGATTACGAGACCTACGAGGTTGACCGTGCGCCACGTGCCCAGGTTCGCTTTGCTTCGCTTGCCGATGCGGCGGCTCTGCGCCCCGGCAGCTACGATGCCGTGCTGTTTGCCGATGTCGATCTGGACAGCTATCCGCTCTCACACGAAGAGGGGCCGCTGACCACGCTGACGGCGAGCCTCGGTCGCGAGGGCGTGACGCTTGAGCCTGCGGCCTTGCTGCGCGCACGCTTTGGCCGCGCGATGCAGGCCGCGCGCGGTCCGGTTACGCTCGCCCGTGTGACCCACGATCGTCAGGCGCGCGAGTGCTATCCGGCGGCCGTGTGGACCGAGTTGCGGGCGCATGCCGAGGCCGCTGACGCCGACAAGGCCGCTGACGATGCTAGGGCCGCTGACGATGCTAAGGCCGCTGACGATGCTAAGGCCACTGGTGACGCTAAGGCCGCTGACGCCGACAAGGCGAAGTGCGTGGGTGAGGGCGATATCGTAAGGGACTTCGATCCCGCGGCAGGCGAAGGTCTCAAGCGCGAGCGCGTGACCTGTGAAGCCCCTCAGCATCTGAGTGCCGAGGCCGTGCCGTATTTGGTCCTGCGCCGTCGCGATGGCGAGGGCGAGGGCGCGCCGCTCGTGCCGCGCCTGACGTCCGCCTCGCAGATCGAGGCCTATTCCACCTGCCCGCTGTGCTGGTTCGTCTCGTATCGCGTCAAACCTCAGTCCATCGATGCGGGCTTTGGCAACATGGAGAAGGGCAACTTTGTCCATGACGTGCTGGAGCACTTGCATGCACGTCTTCCGCAGGAGGGCATGGAGCGCGTGACGCCCATGAATCTGCCGCGCGCGCAGGGGCTGTTGCGCGAGGTCTTTGCCGAGACCCTGGCCGAGCATGCGGGCAAGCGCGGTACCGAGGGCCCGCTGGTGCCGCTCTCTCCAGTGGAGGAGCGCCAGGTGGCTGAGATCTTGCCGCAGCTGGAGGGCGTGCTTGCCTACGAGTCCGAGGCGCTCACCCCCTTTGCTCCGCGCTACCTGGAGTTTGCGTTCAACGAGCTCCAGGTCGAGTATGCCGGTTGGCCGCTCGGCGGGCGCATCGACCGCGTGGATGTGGATGCCGAGAATCGCGCCGTGGTAATCGACTACAAGCATCGCACGGGCGTTGAGGAGTTTAAACTCGCCGACCCCACGGTGCGCGACGAGGAATCGGGCGAGGCCGCCATCGACGACCCGCGGTGGCTGCCGCCCCATACCCAGACGCTTATCTATGCGCAGGCCATGCGCCGGGCGCTGGATCTGGATGCCCGTGCGGCGCTCTATTTTTCGACCAAGGGCGGCAAACCGGCGCTGCGCGGCGCCGCGAGTGCCGAGCTGCTCGAGGAGGAGCGTGGTGACGGCCGCATCCCGGGGCTTAAGAAGGGCTTTCCCGGCGAGGGTGGCAGCATGGACTTCGACGCCCTGCTCGATCGCGTGGAGGCCGGCATCGCCGAGCGCCTGCACGAACTCGAGGCAGGTGACGTTGCCGCCGTCGACCCGACGTCGGCTCAGGCCGCGCATGCGCGCTGCTCGTATAACCACCAAGGAACGTTTGTAAGGAGGGACGTGTAGACCATGGATCTTTCGACTTTGATGCCGCAACAACTGCAAGTCGTCAAAACGCTCGACCGTCCGCTGTTTGTCTCGGCGGGCGCCGGTTCGGGCAAGACCTTTACCCTCACGCGCCGCATCGTCTACGCGCTCTCGCCCGAATCCGGTCCGTTTGTTGAGCATCTGGATCAGGTGCTCGCCATTACCTTTACCAAAGATGCCGCGGCCGAGATTCGCGACCGCGTGCGTCGCGCGCTTATCGAAGAGGGTATGGACGAGGAGGCCCTGACCGTCGACGATGCGTGGATCTCGACCATTCACGGCATGTGCTCGCGCATCCTGCGCGCACACGCGTTGGAGCTGGGCATCGACCCCGAGTTCACGGTGCTCACCGATACCGACGAGCTTATGGACCAGGCTGTTGAGCATGTGCTGGCCCGCGCGACGGCGCCCGATGCCGTCCCCGAGCTCGCGGCATCGCTCAAGGCCCTCTACGCCTGGTATCCCATGGCGGGCGAGGGCGGTCCCTTTGGCGCCGGCACGACCATCAAGGGTCTGGTGCGCGACCTGCTGGAGCTGTCGAGTCAGTTGCCGGGCGGTATGGACGACGTGTGCGTGGCGCGCGGCCAGGCCGATACCTCAGCGCTCGCCGATGCCTATCGCGCGGCGCTGGGCGCAAGCAAGGCCGCGACCGAGAAGGCGCAGACGGCGCTCGATGCCATCGACGCGTTCGAGGCGAGCGGCAAGACCATGGTCGATGCGGCGCGACTTATGATGTCGTGCACCATGCCGCGCGCGAGCAAGGCGTTTTCTAAGGAGCAGGTGGAGCTACTCAAGGCCGAGGCTGCTGATGCATTTATCAATATCGTGCTTGCCTGCGGTGCCCCCGCGCTCGATGCACTGGTGGGCCTGGCCCGTTCCGTGGAGGCCGAGTATCGCGCGCTGAAGGCCGGCCAGTCCGCGCTCGATAACAACGACCTGCTGCGCATGGCGTACGAGGCGCTGCGCGACTACCCGGCTATTCGAGCAGCCTATGAGGGCCGCTTTAAGATGGTCATGATCGACGAGTTCCAGGATACCGACCAGATGCAGGTCGATTTGATCCGTTACCTGACCGGTGCGGGGGAGCGTGCGCTGTGCACCGTGGGCGATGCGCAGCAGTCGATCTATCGCTTCCGCGGCGCCGAGGTCGAGGTCTTCCGCCGCCAGGAGCGCAAGGTGGGCGCCTCGGGGACGGCCGAGGCGGCGGCCGTCGCTGGCATTGCTGCCGATGTCCCCGCTGGCGAGCTCGTCAAACTCGTGCGCAACTTCCGCAGCCATGACGAGGTGCTGCGTTACGTGGCACGCGTCTTCGACGGCGATGACGGCGGCCTGATGCAGGGCTTTTTGGATCTTGAGGCGAGCGACGGCCGCAAGGACACGCTGGTAGCGGACGCCTCGCGTCGTCAGGCGCTCTTTGTTGCCGGCGGCAGTACGCAGGAGCGCACACAGGCCAAGGCCCGCGCGATCGCGGAGCGGTTCCGCGCGCTTGCCGATGCCGGTCAGCCCCAGGGCGGCATGGTGCTGCTGCTGGGCCGCATGACCAACGCCGACGTCTATGCCCAGGCTTTCCGCGACCAAGGACTCGACTGCGTGATCGCGGGTGGCTCGGTTTTTGCCCAGGCAGCCGAGGTGCAGACGGTGCGCGCCCTAGTCTGCGCGCTCGCCAACCCGGCCGATACGGCGCAGGGCCTTATGCCGCTGCTCGCCTCGCCGATGTTTGCGCTCGGCGCCCAGGAGTTCCTGGCGCTGGCGACCAAGCTCGATAGCGAGACGGGGGAGACCTCGCGCCGGAATATCGACGCGGGCATCATGAGCGATTCCGATGTGCCGGGCCTGCAAGACCTGCCGCTCGTGACGCGCGCCCGCGAGGTGCTGCGGTATGCGCTTCGTCGCGTGGGCCGCGATTCGTTCGCCGCCATCGCGCGCGACGTGGTCAACGCTTCGGGCTGGTTCGTGCGTCTGGCGCAGCGTGGTCCCGAGGGCAAGGCCATCGCCGCCAACGTGCTCAAGGCGCTTGATGCTGTGGTTGAGGCCGAGGCCGAGTTCGGTAACTCGCCGCGCTCCATTGCGCTGGCCTTTGACCGCTTCCTGGCGGGCAAGGAAGCCCCGGGCGCGCTCAACGAGGAGGGTGACGGCGCGGTGCGCATCATGACGGTGCACGCCTCCAAGGGTCTGGAATATCCGGTCGTGGCGGTCGCCGAGTGCTTTGGCGTGCGCAAATCGTCCGGTGCGGCTCAGATGGGGCGTGTCGAGGGCGGAGCGCAGGTCGTGGCGCTGCCGGCGCGCTTCGACGGCGTTAAACTCGCGGACGGAACCTTTGTGAAGGGCGACGACGTTAAAAAGCAGTTTGAGCATGCGTTTAAGGGCAAAGGCACGTCGCTATGGTTGCCGCCGGAGCTCATGGAGGACGTCTGTGCGACGGGTTCTCCCGCCGAGGCATTTGCTCGCCTGCGCAACGATGACCTGCAGCTTTCGCTCGAGGAGCGGGCCCGCTTGCTCTATGTTGCCATGACGCGTGCGCGCGAGCTGGTGATCTTGGCGATGGATGCCGGCGTGAGCCGTGGCAAGCTGTGCGCGCCGACCTTCGACGTCGAGACCGATTTGACCTACGACGTGCTGCGTCGTATTTTGCCGACCGACGCACAGGCCTTGCCGCAGCTCGATGCCGACCGCCTGGTGTTCGACAACTCCAAGCCGGGCGACTACGAGCTTATCTCGCTGGCGGACTTTACCTTTGGCGAGCAAGCGTTTGAGGCTAACGCTTCGCTGGATGCCGAGGGAAGGCTCGTTTGCGGTGATGTGGAGGCGAAAGGCGCCGGCGAGGATGTTCGCACTGTCGTTCCCGGCCCCGCCGACCCCGAGCCCGATTCGTTTGAGCTCGTGTATCCCCAGACGGTGGGCGTGCGCATGGGCACCTGCTCGTATCCGGCGCGCGATTCGTACAGCTATTCGTCGATTGCCGCGGCGCTGCATGCCGAGGCCGAGGACCGTGTCGCCGAGGCGCGCGTGCCCATGGACGAGGCTGGCGATGATGCGGAGTCGGATGGTTCCGAGATGACGGATGCAGGCGTGGCCGCCGTTGAGCCCGCCGGCAACCCCATGGCGCTGGGCTCGGCGTTCCACGCTGCCTGCCAGTGGCTCATCGAGATGGGTGCCGATGCGCTGCCCGCTGAGCGTGCCGATGCGCTGGCGCGCCTGTGGTGCCTGACGCCGGAGCAGCGCGAACGCTTCGACGTTGCCCTGGACTGCTGGCTCAAGTCGGCTGTTCGTGCCGAGCTGCTCGCGTGGCCGTGTATCCGTGCCGAGGTGCCGTTCTTTTCGCTGGGCTGCGAGGAGGAGGACATCGCTCGCTACGGTGCATATGCCGAAGGCGCCATCGACGCTTTGGCGACGAACCCGGCCGATCCGTCGCGCGCGCTGGTCATCGACTACAAGACGGGCGGCACACCGGACGAGACGCCGGAACAGCTGCGGGAGAAGCACGCCCTGCAGGCGCGCGTCTACGCCGATGTTCTGCACAAGGCGGGCTTTGAGGTCGTGACCGTCAAGTTCGTCCGCGTGGAGCAGGCGAATCCAACCATCTTCGTCGAACCCGCCGAGCCCCAAGTGGTCACCTACAACCTCTAGCCCGCACCTGCGATTGGGCAGTCTTTTTGGGACGGGGCTTTTTTAGCTACTTTGAGGATGGTTTTCTTGGGGTGGCAAAAGTAGCTAAAAAAGCCCCGTCCCAAAAAGACTGCCCGTGTGGGTTTGGCTAGGTTCGGGTGCCGTCCGCGCCGTGCGGTAGAATCGTAACCCTAAGATCACGAACCCGCATCGGAGCTCATCACATGGCATTTGTCCATCTGCACAACCACACCGTCTTTTCCATGCTCGACGGCGCAACCCGTATCCAGGATATGGTCAACCGCGCCGTTGAGCTGGGCATGCCCGCCGTGGCCATTACCGACCACGGCTACATGTATGGCGTACCCGACCTGGCGCTGGCCTGCGACGCCGTCAACCACAACACGCCCGAGTACAAAACCTGGAGCCACGACAAGGCCTTCTTGGAAAAGGACCGCCGCGACGAGCTGGTGGAGCCCGATCCCGAGGCAAACCCCCGCGAGCATGCCCAGTATGTGAAGGACATGGCCATGTGGGACGAGAAGGGCAACATCGACGAGCTCAAGCCGCCGCTGGTCATCAAGCCCATCTTTGGCTGCGAGGTCTACTTTACGCCGGACGAGACGCTCGCCCGCGACCATAAGCCCGAGCTCTACCACATGATCCTTCTGGCCAAGGACCAGGAGGGCTACGTCAACCTGATGCAGACGGTTTCCGAGGCAGCCGTGCAGGGCTTTTACTACAAGCCCCGCGTGACGCTCGACAACCTGCGCCGCCACGCCAAGGGCATGATCTGCACCAGTGCCTGTATCGCGGGCATCATCCCCAAGTACATCGACCGCGGTGACATGGAAGGCGCCATTAAATGGGCCGAGACCTTCCGCGACACCTTCGACCCTGGCGACTTTTATATCGAGATCCAGGAACACGGCATTACCACCGACAACGGCCTGACCGACGAGCAGATGGACCGCACGCTCATCGACATCGCCAAACAGGTGGGCGTCAAGGTCATCGCCACCAACGACTTCCACTACCTGCGCCGCGAGGATGCGCCCGTGCAGGACGTCATCATGTGCATTGGCATGAATGCCAAGGTCGACGACCCCAACCGCATGCGCATGACCGGCTCGGAGTTTTACATGAAGACCGAGGAGGAGATGCGGGCGATGTTCCCGTATTGCCCCGAGGCCTGCGACAACACGCTCGAGATTGCCGACAAGTGCTACGTTGAGCTGGACTGGGACTCCATCATCCTGCCGCGCTTCCCGCTGCTCGATCCCGGCGAGACGCACGAGAGCCAGTTCCGCCGCGAGTGCGAGAAGGGCCTGCGCCAGCACTACGGTGACGACTGGGCCACGCGCGAGATCGGCGGCGTCAACATCAAAGAGCGCTTTGAGTACGAATACAAGGTCATCTGCGACAAGGGCTTCGCCGCCTACTTCTTGATCGTTGCCGAGTACGTGCAATGGGCCAAGGACAACGGCATCGGCGTCGGCCCCGGCCGTGGTTCTGCCGCCGGCGCTATCGTCGCCTACGCCATGAACATCACCGCGTTCGACCCGCTCGAGAACGGCCTGATGTTCGAGAGGTTCCTGTCTCCGCAGCGTACCGAGATGCCCGATATCGATATGGACTTCGACGATGAGCGGCGCCTCGAGGTCGTGGAGCACGTCCGCCAGCTCTACGGTCCCGAGAAGGTCACCCACGTCATCACCTACTCGACCATTAAGGCCAAGCAGGCCATCAACGACGCCGCTCGCGTCCTGGACTACCCGGTCTACATGGGCCAGCGTCTGTCCAAGATGGTCTCGAGCGACCCCAAGGTCAAGCTCAAGCAGGTGCTCGAAAAGCAACCCGGCAAAGAGGACCTGTTTAACCCCGATTTTGCCGAGGCATATAAAAAGGACGACGACGCCCGCCGCATCATCGACACGGCGCTCTCGATTGAGGGCCTCACCCGTGGCGAGGGCGTGCACGCGTGCGCCGTTCTGATCTGTCGCGACCCCGTCAACGAGCACGTGCCCACCAAGCTCGACACCAAGGGCGGCGTCGAGATTACCCAGTACGAGGGCCATACCGTTGCCGATATGGGCCTGCTCAAGATGGACTTCTTGGGCCTACGCACGCTGACGGTTATCTCCAAGGCCAAGGCCAACATCAAGAAGAACTTCGGCATCGACATCAAAGAGGAAGAGATTCCCTTTGACGACCCCGAGATCTTTAAGCTCATGGGCTCCGGCCACACCGCCGGCGTCTTCCAGGTCGAGTCCGCCGGCATGACGGCCACGATCAAGAACATGAAGCCCACCGAGTACAAGCACGTCGTGGCATTGATCGCCCTGTACCGCCCGGGCCCGCTGGGCGCCGGCATGGTTTCGTCCTACATCAACCGTATGAACGGCAAGGAGCCGGCGGTCTCCTATGACGACCGCCTGGACGACATCCTAGGCGAAACCTACGGCACCATGGTCTACCAGGAGCAGGTTATGCTCATCTCCGTCGAGATGTGCGGCTTCTCCAAGGGCGAATCGGACTCGCGTATCCGTAAGCCCGTGGCTAAGAAAAAGATCAAGCTGCTCACGTCGACGGTGCTGCACTGGGAGGATGGCTCGGACGAGACCACCTACGACCACTGGATGAACGGCGCTATCAAGAACAACTACACGCGCGAGGTCGCCCAGAAGATTTGGGACGATGTTCTCGAGTTCGCATCTTACGCCTTCAACAAGTCGCACTCCGCCGGCTACGCCATTCTGGTTATGCAGACGGCGTGGCTCAAGGCGCACTATCCGCACGAGTACATGGCGGCCGTTTTGACGTCCTATACGGGCAAGACCGACAAGATCGTGCACTACGTCTCGGCATGCCGTCACGACGGCATCCCCGTGCTGTCGCCAGATGTCAACGAGTCCGGTACCGAGTTCACGGCTACCAAGGAGGGCGTACGCTTTGGTCTGGCCGGCATCCGCGGCGTGGGCACCGGCGTGGCGCAGGCGATTATCGCCGAGCGCGAGGCGGGCGGCCCGTTCAAGACGCTGCACGATTTTGTCGAGCGCGTGGACTCCAGCCAGGCGAACCGTCGCGTGATTGAATCGCTCATCAAGGCAGGCGCCTTCGACTCCACGGGGTATCCGCGTCGCCAGATGATGCACTTTGTGGATAAGAACAACCCCGAGAACATCATCGATGCCGCGGTAAAGCGCCAGAAGGATCGCGCGAGCGGCCAGACGTCGTTCTTCGATATGTTTGGCGACGTTGAGGGCTCGGGCTTCGAGGTCAGCGTGCCCGATCCGGATGGCCAGGAATGGGACCGCCACCTCAAGCTGAGCCAGGAGAAAGAGGTTCTGGGCATCTATGTCTCGGACCACCCGCTACGCCCGTTTGAGTATGCGCTAGCCAAGGCGCGCGACTTTTCGTTCTCGCAGATCGACACCGGCTACGAAGTTCAGAATCCTACGGGCGGCACCATCAACCAGGAGATTCCCGAGGGTAAGGCGCTGTGGTGGGCCGGCATGGTCTCGAGTGTGTCCAAGCGCGTGACCAAAAACGGCGACCCCATGGGCATCGTGCAGCTCGAGGACATGGAAGGCGAGGCCACCGTCGTCGTGTTCCCCAAGACCTACAAGGAGGCCGAGGGGTACCTGTACGGCGAGGTCGATCCCGAGACCGGTGCACAGCTGTCCGATGCGTTTGTGCGCATTAAGGGCAAGCTCGAGCGCTCGGACCGCGGCGACCAGATCATCGCGCAGGAGATCGTGCCGCTCGAGCTTAACGAGGAGAACAACAAGCCCAAGGTGTTTGAGGTCATGGTGCCCAACAGCCGCTTTAGCCAGGGCAATATGGCGCGTCTTGCCACGGTACTTACCGCCAACCCGGGCGGCGACCGCGTGGAGATCTTTATCGAGCAGGTGGACGGGCGCGTGCTACGTGCCGAGGTGCCGGCCAAGGTCAACGCGCGCTCGATTCCGCTGCTGGCCGAGGCAAAGGCGATTGTGGGTAACCAGGGTCGCGTGACGGTTATCTAAGCTACCCCGGGTGAGATTGGAGGAAGTGATGGCGCAGGGGACGTTTGTGCAGGCGCTTCGCAAAGAGGCGGCGTTGAGCGGCACCTTTATGAAGAGCCGCTCGCTCATGCTCAACGGCGCCGTGCTGTCGATTGAGGACAGCGGCTCGCGCTTCTCCAAAAACGTGACGGTTGAGGGCTCGGTGCGCGGCTCGCGCGGCGACCTGTACAAGACGCACGTGGCGCTCGATATGGACGAGCACGAGGTTATCGACTACGACTGCGACTGCCCCGCCGCATACCGCTATCCCGGTATGTGCAAGCACGCCATCGCCACAGCGCTGGCGTACCTGGACACCAGCGGCATTGAGCCTGTTGAGGGGCTGCGCACGCCGGTTCGCACGTTTACGGCGCAGCCGAAACAGCCCGCGCGCGCCGCGTCCGCCGCGCCGGCCGTCAACCCCAACTTTCCCTTCCCGGCGCCCGTCCCCACGAGCCCGAGCCTTGTGGCGGCGCTTTCCGATCTTTCGGACGCGCGCATGGATGAGCTGGCGAACATGCGCCGCAAACTTGCCGGTGCCGTTGATCCCGACGCCCCCAAAGCGGCGTTGGGGCCCTCGTTGGTGCCGTACTACAATCCGCTGTTCGCTGACCGCTTTAGCTGGGCGCTCGAGTTCCGCATTCGCTGTGGATCGGTCTCCTACGTGGTCAAGGACATCGACGGCATGGCCGATGCCTACGTGCGCGGCGGCACGTTCTCCTATGGCAAGAAGCTCACGTTTGTCCATTCACCTGAGGCCTTTGACGAAACATCGACAAAGCTGCTCAACCTTGTTGTGACGACAGTTGCCTATCTCGATGACATCACAAGCTCGCGTTCGGCGTCGTACGACTTTGCCCGCAGCGGTTTTGTTGCCGAGCGTCAGTTGCCGCTGTCCGAGCATAGCATCGTATATGTGCTGGACCTGCTGCGCGGCCAGACCATCTCCTTTGAGCCCGCCTGGTCGCGGGGGACGACGACGCGTCGCACCTACGACGTGGCGGTTGAGCTGTCTCCGCAAGGGGAGGACGAGGCGTCCGCTAAGCGCCCACCACTTCTTGCCGCCAAAATCGCGCCGGCGGCTGGTGGTAGCTATGACCTGCGCCTGCCCGCCGATATGTACTGCTTTGCGTCGGGCGATGCCGCCTACTTGGTTGACACGCGCCGCGCGCGCCGTACCGACGCTGCATTTGCTCAGCATGCCGCACCTTTTTTGTCGCGCTTGCTGCCGTGCCGCACGCCCGCCCATATTGCCGCCGAGCAGGTGGGTGAGTTCTGCCGTATGGCGCTGCCCATTTTGCGCGACTATACCGACCTCACCGCGCCCGCCGCGCTCGATACTGTGGCACCCGAGGCGAGCTTTGCCATGGCAATCGGCGTCGACGATGGTCTTGTGACCTGCAAAATTACGGTTACCTACGGCGATTGGTCGGCTGATCTCTTTAGTCTTGGTGCTCCGGGCAGTCCTTTCGAAGAGCAACGCCCCGGCGTTCCGCCCCGCGATACGCTGGCGGAGTTTCGCGTTATGGACACGGCTGCCATGTACTTCGATTTCTACGAGGGCGGCCTGGCGTTTGAGGAGCGCGATGACGAGAGCCTGTTCCACTTGCTGACCGAGGGCCTGTCTGCCCTGTCCGAGCTGGGCGAGGTCATGCTCAGCGACCGTCTGCGCCAGATTTCGGTCCGCCCTGCGCCCAAGCTCTCGGTGCGCGCGACCGTCAAGAGTAACCTGCTCGATGTCGAGCTGGGCGCGAGCGGGCTTTCGGCCGCGGACCTTGCCGTCTATCTCGATTCGTACAAGCGCCATCAAACGTTTGCGCGCCTTACGTCCGGCGACATCATTCGCCTGGACGAGGGGGCGCGCGCCGCGTTTGGCCTTGCCGAGGACCTGGGTGTCGATGCCGTCGACCTGCTCGACGGCGTGTCGCTTCCCGCGTCGAGCACCCTGTTCGTCGACAGCATGCTCGCACGCACGCCGGCGCTCGAGGCCGATCGCGACGCTGCGTTCCGCCGTACCGTCGAGCGCCTGGACACGCTCGGCAAGATGGACTTTACGGTGCCGGCATCGCTCAAGGCAACGATGCGCGGCTACCAGGTCGACGGATACCAGTGGCTCGGCTCGCTCGAACACCTGGGCCTTGGCGGCATCTTGGCCGACGACATGGGCCTGGGCAAAACGCTCCAGATGATTGCGCATATTCTGGCGCGCGTGGAGGCGGGGGACACCAAGCCCACGCTCGTGGTATGCCCGGCCTCACTCGTGTACAACTGGACTGCCGAGCTGGAGCGCTTTGCCCCGTCGCTCGATGTGTGCGCCATTGTGGGCGCCAAGGCTCAACGCCGCGTGCAGATCGCCGGCGTGGCCGAGCATAGCGTGGTTGTGACGTCGTATGATCTTATGCGGCGCGATATCGACGAGTACGTCGAGCAGGATTTTGCCCGCGTGGTGCTCGATGAGGCCCAGTACATTAAAAACCCGCTCACGCAGGTGGCGCGCGCCGCAAAGCGCCTGCCTGCCGGCGCGCGCTTTGCCCTGACGGGCACGCCCATCGAAAACCGCTTGTCCGAGCTTTGGAGCATCTTCGACTTTTTGATGCCGGGCCTTTTGGGGACGCGCGAGTCGTTTGCCAAGCGCTTTGAGAGCCCCGTCGAGCATGCCGAGGGCGATAGCGCCGCTCGCCTGCAGGCGCTCGTGTCGCCGTTTGTGCTGCGCCGTGTTAAGGAAGACGTGGTGGCCGACCTGCCCGAGAAGATCGAGGACACCGTCATGGCACAGCTTACCGGCGAGCAACGCAAGCTCTACCTGGCCAACCAGGACCGCATCGCCCAGCAGGTGCAGCACCGCGAGGCTGGGGAGTTTAAGAAGGACAAGCTCAAGGTGCTCGCCGAGCTCACCAAGCTGCGCCAGATCTGCTGCGACCCGCGTCTACACTACGAGGATTACAAGGCGGGGAGCGCCAAGCTCGATACGTGTATGGAGCTCGTGCACGGCGCACTCGACGGCGGGCATCGCATCCTGTTGTTCAGCCAGTTTACGGGTATGCTCGATATCATCGGTAAGCGCTTGGCCAAGGAGGACATCGCCTTCCTTAAGCTCACGGGCGCTTCGTCTAAGGAGAGCCGCGCCAAGATGGTCGCGCAGTTCCAAGCGGGCGAGGTTCCGGTCTTTTTGATTTCGCTCAAGGCGGGCGGCGTGGGCCTTAACCTGACGGCGGCCGACGTGGTCATCCACTACGACCCGTGGTGGAACGTGGCGGCGCAGGACCAGGCGACCGACCGCGCGCACCGTATTGGCCAGCAACATACCGTGACCGTGTACAAGCTCATCGCCAAGGACACGATCGAGGAGCGCATTATGCAGATGCAGGAGTCCAAGCGCGACCTGGTCAACAGCGTGCTCGGCGGCGACGGCATCTCGTCGGCGCTGTTTACCCGCGAAGATGTTCTGGCGCTGCTGGGCGGCGACGGGCGCTAACCCGCTCGGGTGGGGCCGCCAGGGCGGATAGCGCACGCTGCCCCATCGTCCCCGCCCGTTATGTGTTCATTTGCAATGCCGTGGATGGTTTGTCTGCCTTTGGGCATAAGAACCATCAAGAACATTGGCACGTCAGCAAAGGAGAACATCATGGCGAAATTCTTTAAGGACCCCGACGGTAAGCTCATTGCCGCCCTTGGCAACGACGTTGCAACCCCTGCCGGTTGCACGGAACTGACCGCAAACACTGAGGACGCGGCGCACGAGAAGCACGTGCCTGTTGTCGAGACCGAGCGCGACGGTCACGTGATTCGCGCACGCGTTGGCTCGGTCGAGCACCCCAGCCTGCCCGAGCACTATATTGAGTGGATCGCCCTTGAGGCCGAGGGCCGCTTAGAGGTCCATTACCTTGAGCCCGGTATGAAGCCCGCGACGTTTTTTGCCGGCGGTTCCAAGACCGGTACCGTCTATGCCTACTGCAACCTGCACGGGCTGTGGTCCGCGACGTTCTAGGAGCGCGCCCCCGCTCGGGGTATCATAGCTAGCATATGCACATGCGAGCGCCGACTGCATCATGCGGCCGGCGCTTTTACTACGATTTCGATGGTTTACGACGGAAAGGGCTGAGCCATGAAGCTCGCGCTTGCACAGATCGATATGCGCCTGGGTGATATTGAGGGCATTTGCGGCCGCATCGAGGACCAGGCTCGTCTGGCCCACGAGCGCGGGGCGCGCGTGCTGTGCGTTCCGGCTCCGCTCTTTATGGGCGCCATGCCCGGTGGCCTGGTGGGCGCTGCCGACTTTGAGCACGACATGCTTGCCGGCTTGACTGGTGTCGCCGAGCGCATCCAGGAGCTTGACATGATCTGCATCGTGCCCGCGGCGGTTTCGTTTGAGGGTCAGCCGCTGCTCGACTACATGATGCTCAAGGACGGTCATGTGGTGCCGGCGCGTTCGAGCATTGCCCTGCAGCGTGGCGAGAACAACGACACGCGTTGGGCGCCGCCGGTGTTCGACGTGGACGGCGTGCGCATCGCCGTGATTTTTGACTTGGACCGCGAACTCGAGATGTTGCCGACCGGTGTTGACCTCATTGCGTATTTCCAATTCAATGCGTTTGACATGACCGACCGCGAGACTGCCGCCATTGCCGCCGTTCGCAGCGGCGCCTACCGCAAGATCGCATCCAAGCGCAGCGTGTGGTTTGCCTGTATGGCGCCGGTCGGTGCCTATGACGAGTCGGTGTATACCGGCGGTTCGTTTGTGCTCGACGACTGCGGTCGCGTGGTGGCCCAGGCGCCGTGTTTTGAGGAGAGCCTGCTGGTTCAGGAGATTCAGCGCGGTGTGATGCTCGATGCCCTGGAAGATCACGAACTGCCCGAGTTCCGTTCCGAGGAGTGGCTGTGGCAGGCGCTGGTGCTCGCCGTGCGCGACAACGCCCGAGCCCACGGTGCGTCGCGTGCTGTGGTGGCGCTCGAGGGCGACTTGCCGTCGTCCCTGCTGGCGGCGCTGGCCGTCGACGCTCTGGGCCCGCGTAATGTGATTGGCCTGGTGCTGGGGCGCAACCGTATCTTTACGCCGGCGCAGGAAGAGGCCGAGGCTGCCCGCTGTGCCGCCGTCCGCGCCATCGCCGAGCGTCTGCACATTCGCACCGTCGAGCGCGATGCACCGGATGCGGCGCGTGTGCTCGATCGCGACGTGTCGGCGGGCGATGCCGAGCGTCTGCGCTCGCGCACGCTGGGCCTCATGCTGGAGGACACGGCGCTCGAGCTGGGTGCGATGGCGCTGAGCCCGCTGTCCAAAACCGAGTACGCGCTGGCGGCGCCGGCGCTTTGCGGCGGCTACCAGGGCGATTACGCGCCCTTTGGCGATGTGTACCTGTCGATGCTTGAGTTTGTGGCGCGTGTGCGCAACCGCGCGTCTGCCGTGGTGCCCCAAGAGCTCGTGACGCTCAACGCGGTGGAAGATTGTATGGAGCGAGTGCTGGCGCAGGCGCTCTCGACGCTCGACGGTCCGGTCGATATGCTCGACCGCGCGGCACAGCTGCTCGGCGGGCTTGAGCCGGGTGAGGTCGATGGCGCGCTCGAGGCGCACGTGGACCGCAATCGATCTTTCGACGACATCCCGATGGCC
The DNA here is from genome assembly GCF_003471405.1 of Collinsella sp. AM20-15AC. NCBI lineage: Bacteria > Bacillati > Actinomycetota > Coriobacteriia > Coriobacteriales > Coriobacteriaceae > Collinsella > Collinsella sp. AM20-15AC. The sequence continues at coordinate 10,262 of NZ_QRJA01000004.1, read as the reverse complement.
GCTGGCAAGCCTGAGGCCTGCTCGCTGCTGCTGATGCTCGTGCGTCAGGGCGAGGCCGCCCGCCGCATGCTGCCGACGGCGTCGATCGTCTCAGCCCGTTCGTTTGTCGAGCGCGCCTGGCCGTACATGCTCGCGTGGTCCGACCTGGGGCTTAACGGCAAGGAGCGCATGACGGTTGATTCGCTGGCGCGCGCCGAGGTGCGTCGCTTTGCCGACGACGATACGAGTGACCGTATGCGCGGTGAGATGATGGGCATTTTGGGTGAGCTGCTGGGTATTTCGCCCGAGCAGATGGAGGAGCTGCGCTCTGAGGACGGTCAGCGTCGTTTGCACGAGGGCATGAAAAAGTTCGAGGGCGAGGTTCAGGACGCCATCGATAAGATGATGGGCGGCCAGGGTGGCCCGCAGGGTGGGCCCCAGGGCGGACCGATGCCGCATCCGCCGGTGGATCCCCGTCAGTTTCCTTTTTTCTCGCAGAACTAACTATGGGATAGGATTCGCTTCCAACCCCGACACTTCAACTAAGCATCTTGGTCCCGTTGTGTTATTCTAGAACAGACGTTCGTGAATGATGCTCGGGGCCTTGCCTTGTGCTGTACTTGTGACGAGGGGAGGTTGGCTTGGTCATTTTGGGTATCGACCCCGGTTTGGCCCATACGGGTTGGGGGATTATCGAGGAGCGGCGCGGCGAGGTTCGCTGCCGTGCCTACGGTTGTATCGAGACCAGCGCGGGTAGTCCGCTCGCGGTGCGCCTGTCGCATATCGCCCGCGACCTCAAGGGCGTCGTGGAGCGTTATCGACCCGATACTGCTGCTATCGAGAGCATCTACTTTGGCGCTAATGTCCGCTCGGCAATCCCCACGGCACATGCCCGCGGTGCCGCGCTCGTGGCGCTTTCGGAGTGCGCGCTCGAGATCGGCGAGTACACGCCTATGCAGATCAAGCAGGCTGTGGTGGGTACCGGCGCCGCGGACAAGCGGCAGGTCGCCTACATGGTGCGCACGCTCACGCAGCTCGACCACGACCCTCATCCCGACCATGCCGCCGATGCCCTGGCTTGCGCCATCTGCCACGTAAACCTCAGCCGCACCCGCGCCCTCACCGGTGGCGAGTTCTATCAACAGAGAGGAACCGGATACTGATGATTTCCCAGCTCCACGGAACGCTTGTCGAGGCCACGATGAGCTCTGCTGTCGTCGACGTGTCGGGCGTTGGCTTTGAACTCGGCATTTCTGGCGGCACTGCGGCCACGCTGCCTACGCCCGGCGGTGAGGTGCGCCTCTATACCCGTATGCAGGTGCGCGAGGACGCTATGACACTTTTCGGTTTTTCCTCTAAGGATGAGCGCACGATGTTCGACCGGCTTGTGTCCGTCTCGGGCGTTGGCCCGCGCTTGGCGCTCGCCGTACTTTCCACCTATACCGTGGGACAGCTGTATTCCCTGGTGATGGCCGAGGACGACAAGGGCATGGCCAAGGTGCCCGGCGTGGGCAAAAAGACCGCCCAGCGCCTCATCTTGGAGCTCAAGAGCACCTTTGCCAAGGACAAGGGCTTTGTGCCGGTCGATGCGATCCCCGGTCAGGTTGCGATGCCCGTGCCCGCCGCCGCTCCTTCGGCGATCGATGACGCCTGTGCGGCACTCCTTTCCATGGGCTTTAGCCCGCAGGAGACCGATGTCGCTCTGAGCGGGTATGATGGGCAGGATATGCGTGTCGAGGATTTGCTCGGCGCGGCGCTTAAGCGACTCGGAATGGATGCGTGATGTGGGAAGCCGATGACTCTCAGGACCTGTGGGCGACGCCCGGCAACTCGCCGGCGGCATCCATGGCGCACGGCGAGCGCATGGTGGGCTCGGAGCTGACGGCCGAGGACCTCGATGTCGATCGCACTTTGCGCCCCCAGCGCCTGGACGATTACTGCGGCCAGGAGCATATCAAGCAGAGCCTGCGCGTGTTGATCGAAGCGGCGCAGAGCCGTGGGGAGACGCTCGACCACGTGATCTTCTCGGGTCCTCCGGGCCTGGGCAAGACCACGCTGGCCACCGTAATCGCCAACGAGTTGGGCGCTCAGATAAAAACGACGAGTGGCCCGGCCATCGCGCGTACGGGCGACCTGGCGGCCATCCTTACCAACTTGCAGCCGGGTGATGTGCTGTTTATCGACGAGATCCACCGCCTCAACCGTTCGGTCGAGGAAGTCCTGTACCCCGCGATGGAGGACTTTGCCCTCGATATCGTGATTGGCAAGGGTCCGGCGGCGCGCTCGATTCGCCTGGATATCCCCAAGTTTACGCTGGTAGCAGCAACGACCCGCTCAGGCATGTTGACCGGCCCGTTGCGCGACCGCTTTGGCATTTCATATCGCCTGGATTACTACACGGTCGAAGAGCTCGCGCAGATTGTGACGCGCTCGGCAACTATTCTGGGCGTGGCGATCGACCATCCCAGTGCACTTGAGATCGGCTCGCGTTCGCGCGGCACGCCGCGTCTTGCCAACCGCCTGCTCAAGCGCGTGCGCGATTACGCACAGGTGCGCGGCAACGGTCCCATCGAGCTCGATATCTGTCGCCAGGCGCTCGAGTTCTTCGAGATCGACGAGCTCGGCCTGGACTGGATGGATATTCGCATTTTGGAGACGCTTGCCAAGACGTTCTCCGGTCGTGCCGTGGGACTTACGACCCTTGCCAGCGCGGTGGGCGAGGACCCGGGCACGCTCGAGGATGTCTATGAGCCGTATCTGCTGCAGTGCGGGTTGATGATTCGTACGCCGCAGGGCCGTCAGGCAACCCTGCGCACCTTTGAGCACCTGGGGATTGAACCTACCGTTTAGGGCGCTTTGTTTTGGCGGGCTGTTGGGCTATCGCCGGGCATCGGGTAAACATATCGCCGTTCATCGGTTATGGGCGTTTTACTATTGCGCGCCCGTGCTATGCTGAATTGGTCTTTTTCTCATTCGGTAACGAAAGGACCGCCCATGCCTACTGACATCGAAATCGCACGTTCTGTCACGCCGCTGCCTATTACCGAGGTGGCCAAGAACGCCGGCGTCGACGTTAAGCACCTTATTCCGTACGGCTTCGACAAGGCTAAGGTCGACTATTCACTGCTCAACGAGCCGACCGATCACCAGGCCAAGCTCGTCCTCGTGACCGCTATCAACCCAACGCCTGCGGGCGAGGGCAAGACCACCACGACCATCGGTCTGGCCGATGGCCTGCGTCGTCGCGGCGTCAAGAGTGCCGTGGCCCTGCGCGAGCCTTCGCTCGGCCCCGTCTTTGGTGTTAAGGGCGGTGCTGCCGGCGGCGGCTGGGCTCAGGTGATCCCCATGGAGGATATCAACCTGCACTTTACCGGCGACTTCCATGCCATCGGTGCTGCCAACAACCTGCTGGCCGCCATGCTTGATAACCACATCCAGCAGGGCAACCAGCTTGGCATCGACGTTAAACGCATCACTTGGAAGCGCGTCGTCGATATGAACGACCGTCAGCTGCGCCACGTCATCGACGGTATTGGCGGTAAGGCCCAGGGCGTGCCGCGCGAGGACGGCTTCGATATCACCGTCGCCTCCGAGGTCATGGCAATCCTGTGCCTGTCTACGAGCATCAGCGACCTCAAGGAGCGCCTGGGCGAGATCGTCGTCGGCTACAGCTTTGCCGGCGAGCCCGTCCGTGCCCGCGACCTTAAGGCCCAGGGTGCCATGGCCGCGTTGCTTAAGGACGCGCTCAAGCCCAACCTGGTGCAAACGCTCGAGGGCACGCCCGCGTTTGTCCACGGCGGCCCCTTCGCCAACATCGCCCACGGCTGCAACTCTATCATGGCCACGCGTATGGCGATGCGCTTTGGCGATGTCGCCATTACCGAGGCCGGCTTCGGTGCCGATCTGGGTGCCGAGAAGTTCCTCGACATCAAGTGCCGTATGACGGGCGTTCGCCCCAGCGCCGTCGTGGTCGTCGCGACCGCTCGTGCGCTGAAGTACAACGGTGGCGTCGCCAAGGCCGACCTCAACGAGGAGAACCTCGAGGCACTCAAGGCCGGCATGCCCAACCTGCTGCGTCACGTCGACAACATCCAGAACGTTTATGGTCTGCCCTGCGTAGTCGCCATCAACCGCTTCCCGACGGACACCGAGGCCGAGCTTGCGCTCATCGAGTCCGAGTGTCAGAAGCTCGGCGTCAACGTTAAGCTTTCCGAGGTCTGGGCCAAGGGCGGCGAGGGCGCGCTCGAGCTTGCCGATGAGGTCATGCGTCTGATTGAGCAGCCGAGCGAGCTCAAGTTTGCCTATGAGGACGGCGCCGATGTGGCCGACGCTCTTGAGGCCATTGCCACCAAGGTCTACCGCGCCGACGGCGTCGACTTTACGCCGGCCGCCAAGCGCCAGCTCGCCGAGCTGCGCGAGAACGGCTTTGGCAACCTGCCGGTGTGCGTGGCCAAGACGCAGTACAGCTTTAGCGACAACGCCAAGGCCCTGGGCGCTCCCGAGAACTTCCGCATCACGGTGCGCGAGCTCAAGGTTTCCGCCGGTGCCCACTTTGTGGTCGCATTGACTGGCAGTGTTCTGACCATGCCGGGCTTGCCCAAGGTCCCCGCGGCTGAGAACATCGACGTCGACAGCGACGGCAACATCACCGGCCTGTTCTAAGCCTGTTGCCCCTAGCTGCCTGCCCGCCCCGCCGTGCCCCCAAGGCCCGGCGGGGCTTTTTTATCCTTAGGCCCGCGCATGTCTTGTAGATACCGACGGGCTCTGCCCATCATAGGCTTTTGCGCGGGTAGAATGCATGGATAACTTGATGCTCACGCGCGACGGAAAGGAATCGTTGCATGGATCAGGATAAGACGACCGTAATGGGCGGCTACGGTTCCGCGCAGGCTGGCGATAGCGCCGATGCGACCCGCGTTGTTCCCAACCCCGGTTATACCGACCCCGCCGCGACGCAGCCTTCTGCCGAGCCAACCCGGGTTATGGGCTATGGCGACACAGCGCGGGATTCTTATGCTGTATCTTCGCAAGGCCCCTATGGCAACGCAGCTCCGGACCCGTTTGATTACGCGCCGCAGGATTCTTATGCCGCCTCGACGCCGAATCCCTATGATGACCTGCCGCAAAATCCCATTCCGCAGCCTCAGCAGACGACGTATATGCCTCGCACGGCGCAGTCTCGCTACGAGTCGCGCGAGCCGTATCGCGAGTACCCCAAGTCGATTCCGCAATATGGCGAGGACGAGGAGAAGAAGCCGTCGCGTTCGTCGAGCGTGATCAAGAAGATCCTCATCGTGCTGGCGATCTTCTTTGCGCTGTCGGTTGTGTTTGCCATTGTGTCGGGCATGCTCAACAAACGAGGGAGTTCAACGGCCGATACCGCTGCCGAGCAAACCGAGTCCGCCTCGTCTAGCACCGTCGATCTGAGCGATATCCCGGGGCAGTACTGGTCCAACGCCAAGAAACTTCTCAAGTCGCGCGGTGCCAATCTTTCGAATGCCGTGGTCCTGACTGATGATGGCTCAACGCCCGTCATCGATGCCAACTGGGTCGTTACTTCTGCTTACTATAACGACAGCGGCAACCTCGAAATTCAACTCACGCACAAGAATAGCTCGGGCAACTCGCCCGACGGCCAAAGCGGTACCGACAGCTCGAGTTCCAATACGCTGGAGGACTTGAGCAACAAGGCACAGGAGTTGGGAGACAAGGCGCAAGAGCTGGGCGATACGGCACAAAACCTGGGCGACACCGCGCAGAACTTGGGCGACATGGCGACGGGTGCCTGGAATGCACTGCAAAACGGCATCTCGGGCGCGCAGGGAAACTAGCTGTTAAGCGGGCTACAGCTGTTCAGCCGGACGGTCGGGCGAGCTAAAGCCCGAGTCAAACGTAACGACGCATGAGGCATTGGGTCGGCGCTCGTGCACGATGCGCGTGACGAGCTCCAGCAGCTCCTCGTCGGATATGTCAAAGCCGTCGGGGCGCACCAGGTCAAACGAAACGAACCCGTCGTGCTCGTGCAGGTCGTGGATGGAGAGCGCGGGGTCGATCTGCATAACGCCGCGCTTGACCCAGCCGCGCAAATCATCGCCGGTTGTCGCGATGGGGTCGCAGTGCAGCGTGATGCCAATGCCCATCTGGCGCTTGATGTCGTGCTCGATGGTGTCCAGGATCTCGTGGTGCTCAAATGCGTCGCCCTCGCCGGGCATCTCCACGTGAGCGCTGGCAAACTGACGACCGGGGCCGTAGTCGTGCACCATCAGGTCGTGTGTGCCCAAGACCTGCGGATAGGACATGATCTTGTCGCGGATTGCCTGGACGAGCTTGGGGTCGGGCGCTTGCCCCAGCAACGGGCTGATGGCGTCGCGCACTAGGCCCATGCCGCTGATGCAGATGAAGATGCCCACACCCAGGCCTGCCCAGCCATCGAGGTCAAAGCCGGTCGTCTGCGAAATAAGCGCCGCCACCAAGACCGAGCCCGAGGTGATGACGTCGTTTTTGGAGTCCTGTGCTGTGGCAATGAGTGTTTCGGAATCGATACGGTTGCCCAGCGCGCGGTTGAATGCGGCCATCCAGAGCTTAACGAGCATGGATGTAGCCAGTGCCGCAAGGGAAACGAGCGTGTAAGCGGTGGGGGAAGGCTTGATGATCTTGGTGACCGACTCGAGGATCAGGTTGATGCCGACGGCGCAAACCAGGACGGCGACAAACAAGCCGGCGAGGTACTCGTAGCGGCCGTGGCCATAGGGGTGGCCTTCGTCTGCCGGGCGGCTGGCGAGGCGGAACCCGAGCAGGCTCACGATGTTGCTCGAGGCATCGGAGAGGTTGTTGAAAGCGTCGGCGATGAGGGAGACGGAGCCAGCGAGCAGGCCCGCGATGCCCTTGGCCAGGCACAAGGTGATGTTGAGGCCAATGCAGATGAGGCTTGCGGCGAAGCCCGCGTTGGTGCGGCGGGAGGTATCGACCGGCTCGCCCTCGCTGCCGGGAACAAGCGTATGTACCAGCCGATTTACAAATAGCATAGCGGTCGTCCTCACAATCATGTTTAAGGGGATAGTGTAGCTCGCGCGGGGGCGCCGTGCACCGATACTCAGAAAATGCAGCAATAGTCTGCCGGTGCTAACGAGCGAGCCTTCTCGTCTGCCTGGGTGCTCGATTTTGGGCCACATGGGTATGGGCACGTGCTTACCTGCCCGACATACTTAATGTCGACAGCCCCAGTGCAAAGGAGGACGTATTCATGGACGAGATGTTTGCCATTAAATGCCAAAACTGCGGCGGCCCTATGTACTCACACCAGGCTAAACGCAGCTTTGAGTGCGCCTATTGCGGCACGGTCGTTCCGTGGCAGGCCGATGCGGGGGAGCCCAAGAGCGCCCTGGGCATTCGCCATACGCCACTGACGGTTGTCGATGGGCTGCTCAAGCTCACGCATGTGTCGCAGCTCGAGCGCCCGGTGGACCCCGACTGGTATTTCTTTAATGAGCACTGGCGCAATCAGTCGGTTCTGGAGCATCTGCTGTGGGAAGACCGCGGCACGGCCCAGGAGTTCCAAGAGGCCACGCACGTGAGCATCCCCTGTCCCTTCTGCGGAGCGTCCTTTGAGGGCGAGTCGACCCAGCGCGTGTTTGAGTGCCCGTCCTGCGGCAATAAGATCGGTGTCGCCGACCTGCTCAAGCCGGGGACGTTTAGCAAGCGCCTGACCATGGGCGTTGGTGCGGAATATGTGCCCGAGCAGGGTATTCCCTGCGAGATAACGCCGCAGCAGGCGCGCGCCAATGCGCTTGAGCTGGTGCGCCGATATCCAGACGCCTTTGCCGGTCACGATGTGGAAGACGCGATTCAAAACGACATGATGCTCTTCTACTTCCCCATGGCGCTCGCGGACCTGCGCATGATGGCGTCCTTCCCGGGCAAGGGCCTAAGCAAGGAAACCCTGGTGTACTACGAGGTGCTCGACTGGGCGTATCCGCGGGCAAACTATCTGGATGTTCGCCTTATGGGCATTTTGGAGCCGTGGGACTTTGCCAAGGTTGGGCCGTTTGACCCGGCCATGCAGGAAGGTGACTTTCGCGTTGTCTCCGTCGATGCGTCTACCAAGGACCAGGTGGTCATTGATAAGTTGGCGCTCGACATTGCCGGCAACGATGCCGAGGCGGTGCTGGGGCTCAATAAAAAGAGCATCCGCACCTGGGCGCGCAAAGCCCGCAAGCATAAGGACGGCCTGGTGATGGTGCCGGTCTACTTTGTCGATCGTCCAGCGACGGACAGCCGCGACGGCGAGCAGGTGCGCATTGCCGTAAACGGCCAGACGGGTCGTGCAGCCGCGGTGGTGTTTAGCGACAAGCGCGAGACGCATATCGTGGCGCCGCTCAACCCCAACGTGATGCTGTCGAGCGAAAGCACCGTGCACGCCACGCCCATCGAGGTCAAATACGTTAAATCGCCCTTCCTATACCAGATCGTACGCCGTGGAGGCGGCGAACAGCCGCGGCAGGTGGCAGCAACTGCCGAGGGTTCCTGCCGTGAAGAAAAACCCAAGCGCAAGGGATTGTTCGCTGCGATCTTTGGGAAGTAGGGAAGCGGAGCCGGGGCGTCGGGCTGCATCGCAAGGTCATGAGACGAATTTAAGACTGCTGGGAACGTGCTACCATTGCCGATAGCCTTAATCTTGTAAGAAGCGGAGGCCAGATTATGGGTTTTGCGGATCAGCAGCTTCAGCTTCAGGTACCGTATTCTCCTGACGACACGTTTAATGCCTTGAAGGCAGCTATGGAAAAGCTGCCTAAAGTAAAAGTTGATAGTGCATCGCCCACAACAAGAACAGTTGCAGCCGAGATTGGTATGAGCCTTTGGTCTTGGGGCGAAAATATCAGTATTTCGGTTGTTCCAGTTGAAGGCGGATCTGGCGTTACTGTCAAGTCGTCATCTAAGGTCAGGGCAAACGTATTAAACGGGGGCAAAAATGCAAAGAATATTGCCGAGATAGTCGATGCCCTATCGAAGGAGCTTGAGCGGTATACGCAGGTTTCACAGACTATTGAGACGCTGGCGGATAGTGATTGATGTAGTTGCAAGGCTTGAGAGGCTTGCAACGCTGCGTGATAGTGGAGTGCTTACCGAGGAAGAGTTTGCTGCAGAAAAGGCAAAAATCTTTTTGTAATCAGACACGGTGGTTGGATTTGCATTCTATTATTGAACTTGGTTATACCAGGCTGAAGATCGCGTCGAAAATGTTGGTGTAAGGGTGGCTCCCTAGCGTCCGTTTAACGAAGAGCGGCCTTCGTCCTAGAATCTGAAATCACCACAACAACAGGTTCTAGGAAAGGACGAAGACCGCTATGGAAATCTTATCAGACCCGAAGCCGGACATGCTCGCCATGCCGCGGTTCGACGACGGTGCCATCGACATGCAGGAGCTGCTCAGGCGCCTCGCCGAGCAGGTCGTAAACGCCGTGATGGACGCCGAGGCCGACCAGCTGTGCGGCGGCGGGGCGAACAG
>NZ_QRJA01000004.1:0-768 GCF_003471405.1 Collinsella sp. AM20-15AC | reverse complement strand
CCTAGAATCTGAAATCACCACAACAACAGGTTCTAGGAAAGGACGAAGACCGCTATGGAAATCTTATCAGACCCGAAGCCGGACATGCTCGCCATGCCGCGGTTCGACGACGGTGCCATCGACATGCAGGAGCTGCTCAGGCGCCTCGCCGAGCAGGTCGTAAACGCCGTGATGGACGCCGAGGCCGACCAGCTGTGCGGCGGCGGGGCGAACAGCCGCAACGGCTACCGGGAGCGCGGCCTCGCCACCTGCGTCGGCACGCTGACGCTGCGCATCCCGAAGCTCCGCACCGGCAGCTTCTTCCCGGACGACGTGATCGAGCGCTACCAGCGCGCGGACCGCGCCCTCGTGGCCGCCGTCGCCGAGATGTACGCCACCGGCACGAGCACCCGCAAGGTGCGGCGCGTCGCGGAGAAGATGGGCGTGTCCAGGCTCTCCAAGGACCAGGTGAGCGCCATCGCGTCGAACCTTGACGCCGACATCGAGGAGCTCTGCGCGAGGCCCCTCGACGGCTCGCCGGTGCCCTACGTCTGGCTCGACGCCACCTACGTCAAGTGCCGCCGCGGGGGCCGCGTGGCCTCCACGGCCGTCGTCACGGCCATCGGCTGCGACGCGGGCGGCTGGAGGCGCGTGCTGGGCGTCGGCGTGGTGGACACGGAGTCGTACGACTCGTGGCTGGCATTCCTCAGGAAAATCCGCGACCGCGGCGTCTCCGGCGTGGAGCTCGTCGTCTCCGACGCGCACGCGGGCCTCGTCGCGGCCGCGGCG
>NZ_QRJA01000039.1:0-11356 GCF_003471405.1 Collinsella sp. AM20-15AC | reverse complement strand
CGACTCGCTTCGGATCGGACGCTACACCAACTTTCTCGACACTACCCAAACCACCTACGCCCACTCCGCCACCGCAACCCAAAACGGCGTCACCTTCACCGTCTCGTGGAACGACGCCCCCGCGGGCACCGCGACGACCTTCCACGTAACCCAGGCCAACGGCTCGTCCCAGGCCAAAGCGCGCATGGACGTGCCCACCTATTGGGACGGCGGCAGCCAGGAAAGCGTCTGCGACCCGTCGCGCCTGGCATGGACCAGCTACTACAGCCTGGGCACCGCGGGCCACGACTTTACCTTTGACTTTACGGCATCGGGCACGTACCGCATCTACTTCTACTTTATGGACAACGACAGAAACGACCCCCAAAACGACAAGGGAATCTACTATCTGCGAACCACGGCGAAGGTAACCGTAAACGACAACGCCCGCCCAAGCGTCACGCAGATCGTCAACAACGCCGTGGCCCAGTGCAAACAAGAAACAAACGGCTCGGAATACGACATGGCCCTGTGGCTCCACGACTGGACGCTCGACCAGCTGGAGTACGACCACAGCCTCAACTGGTGCTCGGCCGAAAGCGGCCTCACGCGCCACCAGGGCACCTGCGAGAGCTACCAGCGCATCTACTCCAAGCTCCTTGACGCCGCGGGCATCGCCAACGGCCGCATCACCGGCAACGGCCACACGTGGAACGCCGTAAAGATCGACGGCAAATGGTGTCAGATGGACCTAACCTGGGACGACACCAGCGACAACTGGTACGGAGACCTGGACCAGCGCCATCTGTACTTTGGCCTGACCGACGAGCTCATGGCAATCGCCCACTCCGACCACACGGCAAACTACCAAAAGGGCGACTATGCCTACCGCTCAACCGACCTCTCCAACAATTACAATGTGCGAAATGGCAAGGCCGATGAATGGGCCGAGAAATATGCCGACCGCATTCAGCAGCACCTGGATGCCAAGGAAGAGGGCTTTTCCATCAATGCAGATAACCAGTCCTTCCCGCCGAGTATCTCGGGGATTCAGAACGGGATTGTTGCTTATGCGATGAATCAGAGGGAGTGGAAGACCGGTGGCACCAAGGTTGAGCTTACTGCGGCATCTAGCGTCACAAAAGAATCGAACAGCAAATGGAGCGCCAAGTACGACCTCACAGCAAGCTATGAGACCACGTACGCCATAACAACCATGCCGAAGGACTGTGAAGTATACAACGGAGCCCAAGCCGAATTCACCGTAACGGCACCAAGCGCGACATCGTTCCAATGGCAATGCTCCGACAACGGAGGTTCAAGTTGGTACAACACGGGTATAGGCGGCGAAACTTCCAGGCAGAAAACCCTGAGGTTTGCATCCAATGCCCAGCTCGCGAAGAGGCTCTACCGCTGCCTAGTCTCGTTCCCGAACAGCAGCACCCTCGCAAGCGAGCCCGCACGCCTCGTCCTTGTCGCCCGATACGCCATCAGCTCCCAGCCCGAAGACTGCACAACTGCCGCAGGGTCAACAGCGTTCTTCGCCATCGAAGCAGAGCGGGCTACTTCGTTCCAGTGGCAATGCTCCGACAATGAGGGCAGATCATGGTACAACACGGGGATCGGAGGTGAGACTTCCACGCAGGCGAGAATCGAGTTCACTGCAAGTACGGGATTGTCAAAACGCCGCTATAGATGCTTGGCATTCTTCCCTGATGGGACTAGCTCGGCTTCAAACACTGCGCAACTAAAACTAAGCGCTAACCAAATAACCGGGCAACCGCGAGACACGGCCGCCTCGACTGGATCCGAAGCGTCTTTCTCCGTGCGAGCCCTAGGTGCCATCTCGTACCAGTGGCAATGTTCCGACAATGATGGGAAGGGCTGGTACGACACCGGGATTGGCAATGCCGCCTCAAAGCTGCCTACGCTGCGGTTCACCGCCAGTGCCGCACTTGCGAAACGTCTCTACAGGTGCGTTGTCACCTTCCAGGATGGAACAACAGCTGCGACTCAAAACGCCAAACTCTCGTTATTGTCGAATAAAGAGAGGATCACCACGCAGCCGAAAGATTGCGCAACGAGCGCAGGAATTGAGGCCTCGTTCTCAATCGACGCTGAGCACGCGGCCGCATTTCAATGGCAATGTTCTGACAACGGAGGCAGGACCTGGTACAACACCGCAATCGGAGGTGTCACCTCGAAAAGCAGCACCATAAGTTTCACTGCAACCGAAGGCTTGACAAAGAGGCTATTCCGTTGCTTAGTCTACCTCGAAGACGGTTCGACGCAAGCCTCCGAGGCAGCCAAGCTGCTTCTGCGGTAAAGGCGATCTCATACTTTGAAGCGCCCGCAAAGCCGCTACCGGATATCACAGACCCCACGGCCACCGGAGACGTACAAAGTGTCACCAACCACCATGTCGCCCATGGGGCTGGCCAACATCACAGCGAATTCCGCGATCTCCTCGGGCATGGCGAACCTGCCAAGTCTGTTGTCCTCAGCAGAGATGCTGTCACCCTCCTCGACGCCAAGAAGAGGAGTCGCCGTGCTGCCGGGCGCAATCGCGTTGACTACAATGCCATGAGGAACGAGGGCGGAAGCCATGCCCTCAGTGATGCCCTTCAGACCCCACTTCGATACGCGGTAGGGAGACCATGCGGGCTCGTTGCCAGCCGAGGATGAGACGATAAGGATATGCCCATTGCTGACCTTATCGGAAATCATGCGCTTTGCAACAGACTGCACCATGAAGTAGACGCCGCGCAGGTTGATGTCCAAGATGCGATCGTATTCCTCAACTGAAAAATCGAGAAACCCGCCCATGGAGACGTCCTCGGTATGAACGCCGGCAGAATTGACTAGGATATCGATGGGGCCGTAGAATGCCACCGCCTCGTCGATGACTTTCGAAAAGGTCTCTGGCTCGGCAAGGTCGACAACAACCCCGGCGCACTTCTCGCCAAGCTCTAACACCACCTTGTCGACCTTCGCGCGCCTAGTGCCGGCGATGACAACATTCGCGCCGTTCTTCAGGAACGCCTTGGCGACCGCCTTGCCGATTCCACCTGAGCCTCCCACAACGAGGGCAGTCTTCCCCTTGAGCAGGCATTCATCGCCGACGGTCTGCATCACAGGCTGTATATTCTTGGCTTTGAGAGCAACGATGCCCTGCTTGATTGCGTGCTTTAGATTCGCCATGCACCTACTCCTCGACATCCATGAACTTGCCTTTATCAGCCTCGAGCCCCTTCCGGTTTCGATCTATGACCAGCTTCGCGTAAAGCACGGGTGCCATGCCGCAGCATGCGATCTTTACCTTCTCGGAACGGTCGACTTCGCTGTTCTTGAACACGGACAGCCAGTTCTTCCTAACGTACGCTGCACATTCTTTCGCGAGCTTGCCTTCGGAGTCCATTTCATCCGCACCTATTATCTGAGTGAGTAGGAACTCGTAGTTTCGCCAGATATGCCAATCGCATGCGTGGCGAACCATCGGAGTGTCCAGAGTCAGGTTCTCTTTAATGTATTTAATATTTCCGAGGGCATTCTTGCCATTTTGAACGTTGTAGTTGGTAAGACCGCTCCCCAAGTTATTCAAACGGTAGTTGTAGACCTTACGTCTACCAACGCCCACATGATTAGAGTGCTGTGCAACCTCGGTAGCAAAGTACAGACCCTCGCCAAACCAAGGAACGGAAAACGAAATATTGTTGTCGACAACTACAGAACGTTTGTACAACTTATTCCAAGGCCCCAGCCGCATAAAGGGATAGATGATGGCAGAGGTGGCGCGCTCTGCCGACCAGGTCTCCCGGACGTCCTCAACAATCTGCTCCCTATCACGCGTTGTAAAGAGATTCACCGAGTAGGACATGTCGGAGCCAGTGCTCTCAGCCAAGTCGACCAAATATTCAACGCAATCGGGCTCCAGCCAGTCGTCACCGTCCACGATCATGAGATAGTCACCCGTCGCGACACCAAGTCCCGCATTCCTAGCGGAGCAAGTGCCGCCATTAGGCTTGTGAATAACAATAGCCCTAGGGTCACGTGCAGCATAGTCATCACAGATGCGACCACTGTCATCGGGAGAACCATCGTCAACGAGAATAATCTGGAGATTCTTGTGGGTTTGAACCTCAAAGGAATGAAGAAGCTTCGGCAGAAATTGTTCAGATTTGTAAACAGCGACGATGATGGAAACAGATGGCTGACTCAAAATAGGACCTTCCATTCATTATTCTAGCGAGCAAGACGGGCGGAGAACTCGCCAACGGTGTCACAAAGGAACTCCGAGGAGGACTCACGGTTGACGGCAAGCGACTCATTGACGCCCGCCCAATCAAAATCGTTGAGGCAAAGCTCTTCTGGCTGAAGCTCCGTGCTTATGCGGGAATCCAACCCGTAGCGAGAAAGAATTGCCTTGTTACGCTCCGCATACTGCTCAGGTAGAATATCGACAAAGGGCGTATTGAACAGCAACGAAAAAGCAGTCCCGTGGAATGAGTCCGTGAGCACGCAGGTGGCATTGTCAAACAGCCAAAGGAATTCGTGAAGCGAAGGGTAGAACAAATTCTTCCCCATCGTCTTACGAAGCGACGGACGAATGCTAACGACCTCGAGGCCGAGTGACTTGCATGCGGCAGCAGAATAGCGGTCGAATGCATCGCTTGGATGCAGGTTGTAGATCAGGCAATACTCCCCATTCACCCCGCGGGGCGCACGAGGCTCAACACGATCAAACCAGGCCTCCTTTGAGAGCAGGTGCACGGGGTCGACAACGGTTTGCGCCTCAAGTCCCATTTCCTCAAGAGTTTTCTGCCCACTTTCCTCGCGCACTGAAAGCCTATCAAAGCGCGCAAACGCTTTGGCGGCACGTTCGCGTTCGCGTGGATCGAGGCCATTTTTACCAAAGGAGGAAGAGAAGGAGAACTTGTAGGCATCGTCTGATGCGCCCTCCAAAAGGTAGGCACCCTCGATGTTTCCATCGGACATGATATTCCACACTTGGTCGCCTCCCACACAAAGGACAGGATACTCGGCAAGAAGCTTACCGAGCTCTTCTGAGTCGGTAACCCTACGGCTCTGCCTCAGCAAATCACTCCTCATCGCCTCGAACTTACGGGCACCAATCGCTTTTGGAATCGCACGAATCGGACCGAGCGCGCCAGAGGTCCTCATGGCATCTGCTAAAGGAAAGTCCCGGGGGATGCGGTAGTCAACATACTCAGCATTGATACCCATTGAGGCGAACGCATCCTGAAGGGCATATGCTTGCAGAATGGAACCGTAGTTCGGCACTGCATGGCGTGACAATATACCGACGCACTTTTTCATTTCTTATTCCTTACCTTTCGCAATCGGCGGTAACGCTTCGAGATGGAAACAAGTATTCGCGCGCGAGCCAAATGCGACTCACACACATAATTGCCTCAGTAAGGCAGCGGATAAAGCAAATAGTCTGCATGCTCGCAACCCCCATCGCAGACACGGTCAAGAGCGAAACGATGCAAAATACAGCAGACCCCACTGTGGTATAGGTAACCTCAGCGACTTTGCCAGAGGCACCAAGAATCGGCCAGCCGACCATCGTTGCATAAAAGGAAAACAGGAGTACGGGTGAAGCCCAGGCGATAACCCAGGAACCTGATAGATAGTCCTTGCCACCGAGCACGAGCATAACTACATCGGAAAGCGCTGCGAAAGCGATGGTGCCAATGAGCAGGACGGGTATTGAGACAAGAAGCAGCTTCCTTGCAAAACCGTAGTCACCCCCCTTGACCATATGTGGGTACAGACTGTTCACAATTGGCGAATAAAGGGACTGGATGGCATTAATTGCAGTCACAGCAAGGGACCAGTAGGAAATCATGGCCTTGTTGGTAATCACGATTCCAATCAAGAGCGTAGTGAAACCGGAAAAAACGACGGAGGCCATGTTCGAGAAACAATAGAGCGCGGAAACCTTCAGCTCTGAAAGCGCCTCGCATAGGGGCACGAACGTAATGGTGGTACCGAACATTCGCTTGGCGGAAATGAAAGACCAGGCAAGGGCAATAACGCTCGAAAGGATGTCGAGAATAGGAATCCACAGAATGTCATCGATAGAATGGACAACGATGAACGTCAAGGCAGTAGAGACACCCTTCGAGACAAAATAGCGAGTCGTCAATGGACCCATGTTTTCATGTCCCTGGAAAAGAAAGTCCGGAGCAAGTGCCTTACCGAATACAGCAACAAATGCAAACATGGTATATAGCATGTTCGAATGAGTAATGGGGATAAACCAGGCAACAACAACAACGACAGCGCCGGTCACTACACCAAGCAACAGGCGAGCCTCTGTCACAGCACCAATAGCCCGGTTCTCCTCTTCGACAGTCTCGGATTTTGCTATGCATTTAGTACCGGAAAGGTTGAAGCCAAAATCGACGAAAGTCTGGGCGAAAGTCATGAACGACACAACATACGCGTAGATCGCATAACCCTCCGGCAGAAGCACACGTGTCAGATAAGGCAGCGTAATGAGGGGAAAAATGTACTTAACAATCTGCAGTCCGTACTGCCAAACGACATTGCTGTAGAAACGTTTGTGTTGAGAACTCAAAGTGAAATCTCCAGACGATATAAGCTAGATAAGTTAATGGGAAAAGACGCACATATAAGGAACAACATGGCTGAAGTTCAAAATGCCATATAGATAGATAAAAACGATAATGACAAACATCGCATATAAGCTTTTTACAATGAGAATCGATGGACAAGTACCGCGATCGCACGAACAAAAAAGCCTTGGAATCGCAATGATACAGATCGACGTGAAGTAGACAGCAATCCTAGAAAACAGCATTACGTATTTAGACAAGACGCACACGACGACTCCAACCATCAAAAGGTTGAACAGGAATATGGTGTGCCTGTCTAACGTTATTGAGCTAACATTTTTAACCCAGAAAAATATTGCAAGACCAATCGAACAAATCAATAAATCGGCAACGTCCATGTTGCCGCTCGATAAAAACTGATTAGACAGATGTTCAACGCTTGCGTATCTTGCAATCTGCGGTGAAACTGCAATTCCAAAAGATAGAAGCGCGGAAGAGATGGCTCCGCCGAAAACAATGGCGCACACAAACGTGAAAAAGGATTTCAAGCTATCCGGACGCCACCCCCTCAATACAACCAAAGGAATGAAGAGCAGAGCCGTAGAGTGAAATAACGATGCCGCCAAAACAGCTATACAAAATTTAACTGTATCACCTCGAGTAGCAAAAGGAAGAGCATTCAACAGAATTGCCGCGGCAAGTGCCTGCCTAATCCCATTGGATGAGAAAAAGAGAAAACCTCCGAACAAAAATATGTAGACACCCCAAATTGGTCCTAAAGATTGACTATAAATAGCTCTATAAACTAAAAAGACCGTAAGAAAGGAGGTAACGAAAAACATGCTGTGGTAATCAAGGCCGAATAAAATGAGCAATCTACAAAGAGTCACAAATCCCAACTCAAAACGACTGGCAAACCCAGCCTGTATTTCGTTGTAGCCTTTGACATAAATATCGTAGTAATCTGTTCCGAAACCTTCTCTTATACCAAAAGCAATAGCAACAGTTAATCCACTTAAGACAAAAAAACCCAGTCTCGGCTGTTTTAGGGTTCGTCTTTGCTTTAAATCGCATACCGAAAGAAAGGCAAAAAAAACTGAGACGAAAAAAAGGCAACTGTAAAATATCATTTGCCGATAACCTTTCCGGTCAATTTGCCATAAAAGCTGTATGCGAAGCTGTGCAGGGCAGGAGAGACCGCGAACAGAAGGCAGCGAAGGCGCCAAGTCCTGTCAACAAGCGTACTAGCTGCAACGGTCCAACACTGCTTTCTGGCTTTAAAAATAAATGCCTTTGCTGACTCTATGTCAGAGCATTTGGACAAATCGAGCCTTGAAGCTATGCGAAGCGAACAGAAGGCCTCAAAACATGCAAAGGCGTCAAAAAACTCAGGCTTTTCCCGCACAACCCGCCTAACGACATCAAGAGAGGCAGACATTCCGTCGAGCTGGGCATCACCATAACTCTTGATTGTGGTAATAGACCCTTCACGCGCCAGATAACCATATAGCTCAGCATCAAATATGCATGCTTTATCAATCGTCGAAAAAACAGTAGCCTCTACACCAAAATCTTCAAATAGCTGACCATCGGGAAATACCAAAAGCGGCAGAAGCTTCTTTGCATATAACTTTGCGCACGCAGAACCGGACTCACCATCAAGCAGCAGCAAGCTTTCAAGCAAACGGTCACCAGAAACAACCTCAACGGGGCCGAGCTGTCCACCCTTAAAATCTTCGGTACATGAAATTTTTTTATACTTGCAAGTAACAAGAGAAACATCGTTCTCAAGGGCGATCTCGACAAGAAGCTCAATCGTTCTTATATCAAGAACGTCGTCGCCGTCTACAAACATTATGTATTCACCGGTGCAGTGTTTAACGCCGAAATTACGCGCCGAGGAGAGCCCACCGTTTATCTTATGGAGAATTTTAACGCGCGAGTCAGCCTCGACAACGCTTTCGATTAACTCAACTGTGTCATCAGTTGAGCCATCATCCACAATGATAATCTCTAGGTTAGCATATGTCTGCACCAGCAGCGATCTTATGCACGAGCAGGCATAAGAACCCAAATTATACATGGGTACGATTACGCTCACGCATGGGCAATCAGATTCAGAAGCCAGATATCTCATAGAGTTAGATAGAACCTTTCGAAGAAATAGCGTCCAGGTACTCCCCAAGCTCTTCCTCCCAGTCGGGCATGTGGAAGCCCGCGGCCTCGAGCTTCGAGAGGTCGAGCGCGGAGTGGACCGGGCGCGGGGCGATGGGGTCCGAGGCGTTCGCGTAGTAGTCGGCGGTGCTGACCGGCACGACCCTCTCCCCGTTGCCGTTGGCGGCCTCGAAGACGGCGCGGGCGATATCGGCCCAGGACTTGACGGTGCCGGAGCCGGTGCAGTCGTAGGTGCCGTAGGGGGCGTGCGAGCCCAGCACGTGGAAGATGGCCCCGGCCATGTCGCGTGTGAAGGTCAGGCGGCCCAGCTGGTCGTCCACGACCGTGACCTGCGTGAGCCTGTCCTCGGGGTCGGCGACGCGGTCGGACAGCCCCTTCATGGTCTTGACGAAGTTGTGACCCTCGCCGATGACCCAGCTGGAGCGCATGACGTAGTGGCGCGGGCAGCCGGCCACGGCGATGTCGCCGGCGGCCTTGGTCTGGCCGTAGACGGACAGCGGGGAGAACGGCTCGTCCTCGTCATGCACCTCGGCCGTGCCGTCGAAGACGTAGTCGGAGGAGACGTGGACGAGGGTGATGCCGTGCCCGGCGCAGGTGCGGGCGAGCAGGGCCGGGCCGGTCGCGTTGGCCTTCCAGGCGGTCACGCGGCCCTCGGGGGTCTCGGCCCTGTCGACCGCCGTGTAGGCGCCGCAGTTGATGACGGCGCCGTAGAGCGACCAGTCGTACTGCGAATAGGCCTCCGGGTCGGACATGTCGAAGGTGTCGATGTCGCAGAAGTCGAAGTCCTTCGCCAAGCCGCGCTCCTCGGCGAGCCTGCGGACCGCGCGGCCCAGCTGGCCGTTGCAGCCGGTGACGAGGGTGCGCTTCGGCGCCATGGGGACGACGTCCCTCAGCATCGGGTGGTTGAGGTCCGCCTCGGAGACGGTGGCCTCATCCAGCGGGATCGGCCACTCGATGGCGAGCTCGGGGTCGGCGAGGTTCACGAAGGTGTAGGTCCTCTTCAGCTCGAGGGACCAGTGGGCGTCCACCAGGTAGGTGTAGGCGGTGCCGTCCTCCAGGGCCTGGAAGGAGTTGCCCACGCCGCGCGGGACGTAGATGGCCTTCGACGGGTCGAGCGTGCAGGTGAACACCTTCCCGTAGGTGGAACTGCCCTCGCGCAGGTCCACCCAGGCGCCGAAGACCGAGCCGCGGGCCACGGAGATGAACTTGTCCCAGGGCTCGGCGTGGATGCCGCGCGTGACGCCGCGGCTGTCGTTGTAGGAGATGTTGTTCTGGACGACCCTGAGGTCCGGGATGCCCAGGGCGGTCATCTTGGCGCGCTGCCAGTTCTCCTTGAACCAGCCGCGCGAGTCGCCGTGGACGGCGAGGTCGACGACCTTGAGGCCCTCTATGCCGGTCTCGGTGACGGAGAGGTCCTTCTCGAAAGCGATGTCAGCCATGTGGGAAAAGCTCCTATCGAAGAGGTTGGGAAACCGGGGGCGCCCGCGCGGTGCGGTTCGCCGGGATGCGGTCTACTGGCCCTGTGCGCGGTAGCGCGCCTCGGTGGCCTCCTTGGCCGGGCGCCACCAGGACTCGTTAGCCACGTACCAGTCGATGGTCTGCTTGAGCCCCTCGGCGAAGTCGGTGTGCGCCGGCCTCCAGCCCAGCTCGCGCTGGAGCTTGGTGGAGTCGATGGCGTAGCGGCGGTCGTGGCCGGGGCGGTCGGCGACCCAGTCGAAGTCCTCGGGGTCGCGCCCCATGGCCTCCAGGATCATGCGCAGCACGGTGATGTTGTTCCTCTCGCCGTCGGCGCCGATGAGGTAGGTCTCCCCCATGCGGCCCTTGGTGAGGATATCCCAGACGGCCGATGAGTGGTCCTCGGTGTGGATCCAGTCGCGGACGTTCTCGCCGCGGCCGTAGAGCTTGGGGCGCATGCCGTCGACGATGTTCGTGATCTGCCTGGGGATGAACTTCTCCACGTGCTGGTAGGGGCCGTAGTTGTTGGAGCAGTTGGAGATCGTGGTCCGCAGGCCGTAGGTGCGGGTCCAGGCGCGCACGAGCATGTCGGAGCTGGCCTTGGTGCTCGAGTACGGCGAGGACGGCTTGTACGGAGTCTCCTCGGTGAACTTGGCGGGATCGTCGAGCGCCAGGTCGCCGTAGACCTCGTCGGTGGAGACGTGGTGGTAGCGGACGCCGTATTTGCGGACGGCCTCCAGGAGGCGGAAGGTGCCCTCCACGTTGGTGCGCAGGAACGGCTCCGGGTCGGCGATGGAGTTGTCGTTGTGGCTCTCGGCGGCGTAGTGGACGATCGCGTCGTGGCCCGGGACGATGCGGTCCAGCAGCTCCGCGTCGCAGATGTCGCCCACGACGAGCTCCACGCGGTCGGAGGGCAGCCCGGCGATGTTCTCGGGGTTGCCGGCGTAGGTCAGCTTGTCCAGGACGGTGACGTGCACCCCGGGGTGGTTGTTCACGACGTAGTGCACGAAGTTGCTGCCGATGAAGCCGCAGCCGCCCGTGACGATGATGTTCTTAGGTTCAAAGATCTCAGACATGAGGGGTTTCTCCTAGTATTCGCGCGGGCTGTTGACGATCTCGCCGGCGGCGACCTTCTTCAGGTG
>NZ_QRJA01000038.1:0-12307 GCF_003471405.1 Collinsella sp. AM20-15AC | reverse complement strand
GAAGTTGAACGTCAGATTGTCCAAATGCGGCCCGCGCAGCGTCGAGCCGTTACGCGGTTCGTAGAACCGCGTAACCCCCTAGTACATCTTCGCGCCGGCAGGGATGGAAGCGTCGAGCTGAATCAGGTTGAGGCGCTCCTCGCCCTCCTCCTCGTGGATGGCGCTGATGAGCATGCCACAGCTGGGGATGCCCATCATCTTGCGCGGAGGCAGGTTGGTGATGGCGAGCAGGGTCTTGCCGACCAGGTCCTCGGGCTCGTAATAATCGTGAATGCCGGAGAGGATGGTGCGGTCGGTGCCGGTGCCGTCATCGAGCGTAAAGTTCAGCAGCTTCTTGGACTTCTTGACGGCCTCGCATGCCTTGACCTTCACGGCGCGGAAGTCGCTCTTGGAGAAGGTATCAAAGTCGACGAACTCCTCAAACAGCGGCTCAACGGCAATCTTGGAATAATCAACCGTGGGCTTAAGCGGCTTGACGAAGGGGCTCGCGGCGTTGCCGGCCTCGGCGGCCTTGGCAGCAGCGGCACCGGACTGGAAACCCTTCTCGGGCTTCATGTGCGGGAACAGCAGCACGTCGCGGATGGAAGCCTGGTTGGTGAGCAGCATGACCACGCGGTCGATACCGATGCCGATGCCACCCGCGGGAGGCATACCGTACTCGAGGGCGCGCACGTAATCCTCGTCGTACTCCATGGCCTCATCGTCGCCACCGGCCTTCTCGGCCATCTGGGCAGCGAAGCGCTCGGCCTGGTCGACCGGGTCGTTGAGCTCGGAGAACGCGTTGGCGTACTCGTGACCGGCGATGACCAGCTCAAAGCGATGGGTCAGGCGCGGATCATCCTCAAAGCGCTTGGCAAGCGGGCTAACCTCGATGGGGTAATCGCACACGAAGGTGGGGTTGACGATGGTGTCCTCGCCCAGCTCGTCATAGATCTCGGCGATGATCTTGCCGGCGGTCCACTCGGGCTTGATCTCCAGGCCCTTCTCGCGTGCGGCGGCAGCAAGCTCCTCGACCGGCGTATCGACGGTGACCTGCTTGCCGAGCACGTCGGAGACGATGTCGGTCATGGGACGGCTGGCCCACTCACCAGAAAGGTCGATGGTCTGGCCCTGGTACTCAATAACCTCGGGGTTGCCGATAGCCTTGTTAGCGGCCTTAATGACACCCTGGGCGAGCGCCTTCATGCCCTCGAGATCGGAGAAGGCGCGGTAGGCCTCCATCGTGGTGAACTCGGGGTTGTGGGTAAGGTCCATACCCTCGTTGCGGAAGATGCGGCCGATCTCGAAAACGCGCTCAAAGCCGCCGACGATGCAGCGCTTGAGGTGCAGCTCGGTGGCGATACGCAGGTAGCACTCCTGATCGAGCGCGTTGAAGTGCGTGATGAACGGCTTGGCAGTAGCTCCGCCCTGGATGGTCTGCAGGATAGGAGTCTCGACCTCCATGTAGCCATCGGACTCCATAAAGCGGCGGAACGTGGAGAGGATCTGCGAGCGCTTGCGGAAGGTCTCGCGAACGTCGTCGTTGGCGATCAGGTCGACATAACGCTGACGATAGCGGGTCTCCTTGTCGGAGAGACCGTGGAACTTCTCGGGCAGCGGGCGAACGGCCTTGGACAGCAGCGTCGCGCTCTTGGGGGCAACGGAAAGCTGGCCACGCTTGGTGCGCACGACCACGCCGGTCACGCCCAGGATATCGCCCAGGTCGAGGGCCTTGAGCGTATTCCAGGCGGCCTCGTCCATATCGTTGATGCGGCAGAACAGCTGGATCTCGCCGGTCGCGTCGCGCACAACGATGAACATGATCTTGCCCTGACCGCGCTTGGCGACCACACGGCCGCCGATCTTCACGACGTCCTCGGTGTCCTCGCCATCGGTGAGCTCGGCGTACTTAGTCTCGATGTCGACGACGTAGTCCTCAATCTCGGAGTGCTCGGGATAGGGGTTCTGGCCCGCCTCGAACAGGGCGGCGCGCTTGGCCAGGCGGGTGGCGCGCTCGTCGTTGAGCGTCGATGCCTGATCGGCGGCGTTCTGGTTCTCTGCCATAAGTTAGCTCCTCAAATTAAAACGCTCCCCAGGATTCGGTCCCAGGGAGCGAAAACATGCCTTTACGCGGGACCGTGGTCTAGCGTGCGATCTTTGCGATGGTGTAGACGCGGGTCTTGCCCGAAGGCGTAACAACCTCGACGGAGTCGCCCTCGCCGTGACCGATGATGGCATGGCCGACCGGAGACTCGTTGGAGATCTTGTGCTCGAGCGAGTTGGTCTCGGTGGTACCGACGAGCGTGACTTCCATGACCTCACCGTTGGGATCGATCAGAGAAACGGTGGAACCGATGGAGACGGTCAGATCGCCCGTAGTGGCAGCAACCTGAGCGTTGGCGAGGATGGCCTGAATCTCGGCAATGCGAGCAGCATTCTGGGCCTGCTTGTCCTTGGCGGCGTCGTACTCGGAGTTCTCCGAAAGGTCGCCGAACGCGCGGGCTTCCTTGATGTCCTCGACGATCTCCTTGGCGTAATCGCCCTCACGCCAAGCGAGCTCCTCGACGAGCTTCTGGCGGCCCTCAGCGGTCAGTACGATCTGGCTTGCGTCCATACGGATATCTCCCCAACTATGATGTAACGATCAACTGTCAACAAAACGAAAAAGACCGGCTAGCCTGCGGGCAAGCCGGTCAGGTGCTCACCCCAAAGGGATGGGACTACTCTGCGTCCGCGTCGCTGTCCTCTGCCTTCTTTTGCTTGGCAGCAGCGAGCTTGGCCTCGAGCTCTGCGATCTCCTTGTCCTCCTTGGACTCCTCGACCACAACGTCCTCGGCCTGCTTGGTTTCGCCCTTATCGTCGCCCTCCATACCCTCGCGGATATTCTTGACGGTAGAGCCGAGGGACTTGCCGAGCTTCGGCAGGTTCTTAGGCCCGAAGATAATCAGGACAACAACGAGAATAATGATGAGCTCAGGAGCCCTCAGTCCAAACATGTAGACCTCCACAATACAGCGAGACAAGCTCGAATGAGTATACCGCGGGTATCGCGGTATCACAACAATAGCTAAAAAAAGGGACCGCAAGAAGCGGTCCCTCCTCATGCTCTGGTCGGGTTGACTGGATTTGAACCAGCGACCCCTGCGTCCCGAACGCAGTGCTCTACCAAACTGAGCCACAACCCGTTAGCTCGACTATAGTAACAAAGATTTCCGTCGTGTGCTAGAGAAATTTTTACTTCTTTGGCACTTCGATGCGAACCGTGTTGGGAATGAGCTCCGTCGCGCAGGACCACCAGCCGTTTTGCTGGGCAGCGTCGGCAAGCCTTTCGGCCGTGGCGGCGGTGTCGCAAATGGCAAACGAGCAGGCGCCCGATCCGCACACATCTACAGCAACGGTGCCGTCTTGTTTACGCAGCCAATCGAGAACCGTTTGTATCTGCGGCTCCATCTGTGCGGAAATGACACCCAGGTTGTTATGGATGAGCGCATATGCCGTCTCGGCATCACCAGCATGCAAGGCAGAAGCTATCGCGCCGGGCTTGTCTGCAGGCACCGGAGCCTCGTCAAAACGTCGATAGGCTTCAATTGTCGAAACGCTTGCCTCGCGCGGCTTGACCAACACGACGGGCGTTGCGGGCAGCGCGGGATACTCAGTTGCCAGCACGTCTCCCCCACCTACGTAGAACGCAGGGCTCGCGTGCAAAAAGAACGGGACGTCAGCACCAATACCCCGCGCAATGTCGTCGAGCGCGGGGTCGGTGTGATCAATTCCCCAGAGCTCCGCCAAGGCGACAATGACCGCGGCCGCATCCGTCGAGGGGCCGCCCAAGCCGGCGCACAATGGAATGCGCTTCTCAATCGTCACGCAGATGTTTGCCTCGCGACCATAATGCTCGGCCATAGCAACCGCAGCCCGATACGCCGTATTCTTTTGCATGGGAAAATCTGATGCCGGAACCGTCTGGACGGTCAGCGCCTGCGCCGGCGCGACCGTCACGGAATCGGAAAGACCGACGGCTGCCATCAGGGAATCGACCCTGTGGTAGCCGCGGTCATCGCGCTCGGTATGAACCCCCAGGTAGAGGTTAATCTTTGCCGGCGCGGAAAGAGTCAGGGACCGATCGGTCACCGTTAGTGCTCCTCGAGCTGATTGCCGAGCGGGGTAAAGATATGCTCGCCGCTCTCGGGGTCGAACAGCTCGACCTGACCGGTGAGGACATCGATATACTGGTAGGACTGACGCGACTTGCGCCCGCGGCGCTCGTCGACCTCGACGATAAAGACGGCGGGGTGGACGCTCTTGATGGTGCCCATGCGCTCGACGACGCGGGTGCGGCCCATGTTGGCCTTCACCTTGACGCGATCGCCCACCATATCGGTCAGCTTCTCGTGGATGTCGTCGACGTGATTGACTTCCATCTCTTCCATGAACAGGGCCTCCAGAAGGTGCAATTCAAAAAGGGGATAATACCCCTAACATAGACAAAACTCTAATACTATAGCACCCTGCTGCCGCCATACGCAAGTAGCTAATTTGGCTACTTACAGATTGTCGGTATCGAGGACGATGGTGAACGGACCGTCGTTGACCAAGTCGACTTTCATATCGGCGCCAAAGATGCCGTGCGCCACGTGTTCGACATCTTTGCGAACGAGCGTCAAGAAGTACTCGTAGAGCTCGTTGGCAACATCGGGGGCGCCGGCATCGGTAAACGATGGGCGGCGGCCGTGACGGCAATCGGCGAACAGCGTGAACTGCGACACTACGAGAACCTCGCCGTCGACATCGGCAAGTGCCAGGTTGGTCTTGCCGTTCTCGTCCTCGTTAATGCGCAAGCCGCGGAGCTTGCCCCACAGCTTATCAGCCTCGGCGCGCGTGTCGCCGTGGCCCACGCCCAACAGCACCAGATAGCCGCGCCCAATTTTGCCCACGTACTCGCCGTCGACCGTCACGCCGGCGTTGAGCACGCGCTGAACCACCGCACGCACGGCCTACTCCTCGCCCGTCAGTTTGGCGGATAGGTGCTCGAGCGCATGGAATCGATGGCTGATGGCGTTCTTCTCGTCCGCCGTGAGCTCGGCCATAGTCTTGCCCGGCGTATCGACCGGCAGGAACAGCGGGTCGTAGCCAAAGCCGTGATCGCCGCGGCCCTCGTGCGCGATAACGCCCTCACAGGCGCCCTCGCCATAGGTGACCAGGCCGTCCGTATCGATGAGCGCAACGACGCTCATAAAGCGCGCGGTGCGGTCCTCGTCTGCCACGCCTTCCAGATTCACGAGCAGCTTGGCATTGTTGGCGGCATCGTCGCCGTGAACGCCCGCGTAGCGCGCGCTATACACACCGGGCTCACCGTCCAGCGCGTCGACGACCAGGCCCGAATCGTCGGCAATGGCCATGAGCCCCGTCTCTTCGACGGCAGCCTGCGCCTTGATGATGGCGTTCTCCAAAAACGTCGTGCCGTTTTCCTCGGGGTCCTCAAATTCGCCCAGCTGGCCGAGCGCCACAAAGCGCACCTCGGGCATGACCTTGCCCAAAATGGCCTCGATCTCGGTGAGCTTATGGGCGTTGCCCGTTGCCACGACAATGGTCGCCGCCGGGTCGAGGGTGTCGATGTCGATCTTCTCAAGTGCCATGAGTGGTCTCCTTGTCTCTATAGCAATGCCGCGCCGAGGGCGACGAGGGCCTCCGCCTCTCCCCTCTCAATCAACGGCAGTCTTATACTTCGACGTTTTCCCAGATAAAACCTGCCAAAATAAACCTGTCCCTTTTTGGCAGGTTAGGCGATGGCTTGGCGCTGAAGCTCGATGAGCTCGGCGATGCCTTTGTCGCCCAAGTCGAGCAGGGCGTTGAGGCGCTTACGGTCAAAGGGCGCCTGCTCGCCAGTGCCCTGGAGCTCGATCATCTCACCGGTGTCGGTGGCGACGAGGTTCATGTCGACTTCGGCATGGCTGTCCTCGGAATAATCGAGGTCAAGCAGCGTATTGCCGTCGACAACGCCCATGGAGATGGCGGCCACCTGACCGGTAAGCGGGATGCGCTCGATCTTGCCCGCCTCGACCCACATGGCGAGGGCGTCGTGCAGCGCCACCCAGGCGCCGGTAATGCTCGCCGTACGCGTACCGCCATCGGCCTGAATCACATCGCAGTCGACGGTGACGGTGTACTCGCCGAGCGCTTTCATGTTGACGACGGTACGCAGGCTGCGGCCAATGAGGCGCTCGATCTCCATGGAGCGGCCCTTGCGGTTGGCGTGTTCGCGCTTGCAGCGCTTGCCGGTCGACGTCGGCAGCATGGCGTATTCCGCGGTCACCCAGCCGGCCTTAGCTCCCTTTCGCCAGCCCGGCACGCCCTCCTCGATGGTGGCGGCGCACAGCACGCGCGTGTCGCCGAACTCGGCCAAGCACGAACCGTGGGCGTGCTTCATGACGCCACGGGTGAGCTTAACGGGACGCAACTCGTTGGCGGCGCGGCCGTTGGCGCGGTTGACCTGCATGTACTCCATAGAAATATCCTTTCGGCAAAAGATGTGGCGAAGGCTTTGGCGGCTGCCTTACATCTATTCCAGCTCATCGATATCGATATGTTCGATGCTCTTGAGCGGCTGACCAAAGATAAAGCTGCCCGCCACCGCAAACTCGGCAATGTTATCGGCCGTCGTGGCAAAACGATGCTGCGGCTCGGCGGCGTCACCCGCCAGCTGCTCGCGGCGCGTGAGGATATCGGTCAGCTCTCGTGTGGTCTCCTCGGCGGAACTCACGACGCGCACCCCAGGCCCCAGCGCATGACGGATAGGTCCCACCAACAGCGGAAAATGCGTACAGCCGAGCACCACGGTATCGATACCGTGGTCGCGCAGCGGCTCAACCGTGGCACCCACCAGCGCACGCACGGCAGGCGTATCGAAGATGTCCTCGTTCTCAAGCCACTGTTCCTGCAGATGTGCACCCGAGGCGAGCTCGTGTTCGACAACCTCGACAAAGCTCGAGGCAGGACAACCGTATACATCGACGCCGGCATCCAGGTCCTGGATGGCGCGCGTGTAGGCGCCCGAGCGAATGGTGAGGTTGGTGGCGAGCACGCCCACCCGGCGCGTGCGAGTGCTGTTGATTGCCGCGCGTGCGCCCGGTGCGATCACACCGATGACGGGAACGTCGAGCACCTGCTGGGCCAGACGCAAGGCCGCAGCGGTCGCCGTGTTGCAGGCGATGACCATAATCTTGACGTCGTGCTTCGACAGCCAACGGCCCGCCTGCAACGCAAACGAGCGCACCTCATCCTCGGTGCGCGTGCCGTAGGGGCAGCGTTTTGTGTCGCCGAAGTAGTAGACGGACTCGTGCGGCAGCGCCGTCGCGATGGCGCGCGCAACCGTCAGACCACCAAGACCCGAGTCGAATACGCCAATAGGGCGCGTGTCCCCGGCCAGATTCTTGATATCGGACATTACCTCACCAGATTCTCTCTCGAAAAGACATATCCAAGTGCGGCGACGCCGCGCTACGAACGCGCCGTGACCAGCAGCTCTGCCGTCGCCGCCCAACCGTCGACAATTTTGCCGCGCGTAACGAAAGCGTTCTCGCAAGCAGCCAGGAACTCGGGCGCGCCGGCGCTCGTCAGGCCATTCTCGACCAGGCAGAACGTGCCCACGTGATCGGCCATGTAGAAGTCGGACTCGGAATCGCCGAGCGCGAGCGTCTCCTCGCGCTCGATCCCCAGGTGCTCGCAGAAGCGCGCAATGGCGACGCCTTTGTTGAGGCCCGCGGGGTTGATGTTGAATGCACGACCGTCCTCGACGCGATCGAGCTCGAGCGTCGTCGGCTTGGACAGATGCGTCAGGTGACCGTTACAGGCCCACACCAGGCCACAGCCGGCCTCGTCGAGGATGGCCTGCGCCTCGTCATCGGGGATGTCGCCGCGCATGCCGACGGTAACCTCGCGGTACTTGTAGCCGGTCGACATGTCGTTGTGATACTCGATCTTGTGCGGCCAGCGGGCGAGGATCTTCTCGCACACGCCAGTCTGCTCGATCACCTGGTGCGGCGTGAGACCGCAAGATGGGTCGTAGGGCATATCGCCGGTCAGATACTCCCAATCGTTGGCCTTGAGATCGTACATGACCAGGCCACCCATCTCACCAATGTAGGAGTTGAGGCCGAGCACGCGCGCATCCTCGTGGATCATGGTGCGGTTGCGGCCCGAGGTGGGAACCACTTGGATGCCGGCGCGGGCAAGTGCCACGACAGCCTCGACGAGCTTGGTCGAGGGGTTGCCGTCGTTGTCGCGCAGCACGCACGAGCCGGGTGCGAGCATCGTAGCATCCAGGTCGGTAAAGACGTACTTAACCTTGGCCAAGCGCTCGCGCATCTCGCCCGAAAGCTCGGCGACGGTCGGCAGGGTGTTGTGGGACATGGTTACTCCGTTTACGTAGAAGGGTTTGGGCTTGGACGGCATGTTTTGATTGAGGGAACACGTTTATGGCGACAGCGCACTCAGGGCGCCTTCGCCATCATGGTTCATTAGTCAAACTGAGTAACATCGATCAGGCGATTGGCCAACGAAAGGTCGCTCTCGATGGGCACGAACTCGTCGCCCACGTGCATGAGCTCCTCGTCACCCTTTGCCAGCAGCAAGACAATGGTGGGAGCATTGGGGTTGACGTACTCCTCGCGCGCCGCCTTGAACGCCGCATGCACAGCGGCTTCACGGTCGAGGATGATCTTGTTCGGCGTATCGTCGGGAACATGCTCGGCAAGCTCGCGACAGACCTTCATCGGGTCCTCGTGAGCCGGGTCCTCGTTGGCAAAGATCATCAGGTCGGAATATGGTGCGGCCTCGCGCGGAAGCTGCTCGCGGCGCTCCTGCGCCTTGCCGCCGGCAGCGCCAAACACTGCAATGACTGGACTAGTGGGAAACGCGCGCTTGACCGACGAGAAAAGCGAACGGAACGAAAGCTGGTTGTGCGCATAGTCAACGACGCAGATCACGCGGCCATCCTTCGACTCCACGACCTCCATACGGCCCGGCACACGCAGTTTGGAGAGGCCCTTCTTGATAGCCTCGATACCGATGCCGATCTCGTGCGCAGCGGCGATAGCGACCAGCGCGTTTTCCACGTTAAAGTCGCCCGCGATGCCCAGCAGGACCTTCTCCCCCGCCTCGGACTCGTCGGCACACAGGCCATGCAGGTTAAACTCGATGTTAAAGCCGACCACGCGGACATCGCTTGCCCACAGGCTTGCCTCGGGATGCTCGACGCCAACGGTCACCAAGCGCTCGGCCGTCGACGCTGCCTCCAGCACACGGTCAACCTCTTCGGTGCCCAGATTCACCACGGCGGTCTTTGCCTGGTCAAAGATCCTGAGTTTGCTCTCAAAATAATCCTCAAACGTGGGGTGTTCGATCGGTGAGATGTGGTCACGGCCGATGTTGAGGAAGCACGCCACGTCAAACGGCAGATTCTCGACGCGTTGGTACTTGAGTGCCTGGCTCGAGACCTCCATGACCATGGACTGGCGACCGGACTCACGGCAGTTGGCGATATGGCGCCAGACCTCGGGGGCCTCGGGCGTAGTATTGGTGCTCTCGTAGCACTCGATGCCATCGTCGGTACTCACCGAGCCGATCATGCCGCAGGATTCGCCCGCTGCCTTGATGATGGACTGGAGCATGAAAGCGGCCGTGGTCTTTCCCTTGGTACCGGTGATGCCCACGATCTTGACGTCGTGGTCGGGACGGTCGTAGACCTCCGGCGGCAACAGGGCCATGGCCGTGCGAACGCTATCAACAACCAGCATCGCAGCACCGCTCTCCTGCGCCAGCGGCTCCAGAGACTCGACCAGCGACTCTTCGCACACAAATGCGACGGCGCCCGCATCGAGCGCCATGCTCAAAAACGCGGGCTTAAAGGCAGCGCCTTTGCAAAAGAACACGTCACCTGCCGAGACCGCACGCGAATCAAACGAGCAGCCGGTCACGGCACGCTCGTCAACCTGCTCTGATGCGCGCAGCTCGCCGCACACATCGAGAAGCTTGGCAAGCGTATCGACCGTGGTCACGGTCGCGGAATCCGAATGGTGCATCTTTCGCCTTTCTCAGCCATTTGGCAGGGACGGTTTTTATAGTAACTGAAACGCACCCACGCAAAAACGGCTCCCGGAGGAGCCGTTACGCGCAGGCGTTCGTAAGCCGAGGCTAGGCAGCCTGAACAGCGGGCTGGTCCTCGTCGATAAAGAAGCGCTTGTACCACACCAGGAACACGAGCGGCGTATAGATCTTGCGCTGGAAATCGCCCTTGCCCGCAAAGTGCAGATCGAGCAGGTGCATGAGCTCGTCGGTATCGAAGAACTCGCTTGCCCACGGCGCGGTGAAGTACTCCTTGACATAGTCGTACCACTTTTGCTCGCGCAGCCAGTAGACAATCGGCACCGGGAAGCCCACCTTGGGACGGGTGGCCCACTCATCGGGCAGCGACTTGTTGGCAGCGTGGCGGAGTACCTGTTTGTTGCCGTTCTCGTTGATGCGGTAGCGGTCGGGAATGTGCTCGGCGAACTCCATGACTTTGCGGTCCAGGAAGGGCACGCGCAGCTCCAGCGAGTGCGCCATGCACATCTTGTCGGCCTTGAGCAGAATGTCGCCCGGGAGCCACATGTTCATGTCCAGGTACTGCTTCTTGACCAGCTCGGGCTGACCTTTCACGCGCGCATAGATGGGAGCGGCAAGCTCGAAGGCGCCATCGCCGGTGTTGTACTCGGGCTTGAGCACGCCGTCGACCTCGCGCTCCGGCCATACCAGAGCCTGTCCCAGGAACGACTTCTCGGGGATCTCGGCACCCTTGACCAGGAAGTTATGTCCCTTGAAGTACGGCATATGCAGCGCCAGGTTACCGAGCGCGCGACGAATGGGCAGCGGCACCATCTTTTTGTATTTGCGGACCGGGACCGTGTCCTCGTAGTAGGCGTAGCCGCCAAAGAGCTCGTCGGCGCCTTCGCCCGAAAGCACGACGGTGACGTCCTTGCGGGCCATCTCGGCCAAGAACCACAGCGGCACGGAAGACAGGTTGGACTGCGGCTCGTCCATGTGA
The DNA here is from genome assembly GCF_003471405.1 of Collinsella sp. AM20-15AC. NCBI lineage: Bacteria > Bacillati > Actinomycetota > Coriobacteriia > Coriobacteriales > Coriobacteriaceae > Collinsella > Collinsella sp. AM20-15AC. The sequence goes on along the minus strand of NZ_QRJA01000038.1, from coordinate 1,248 downwards.
TACTGGATGTCCTCGAGCGCACCGAAGAACTCGTCGGCGGTTATCATCTTGCGGACATTCTCGACGCCGAGCTTGTCAGAAAGTTCCTTGGCGTAGTTGGTCTCGTTGAAGTTCTTGTAGTCAAAGCCCACCGAGAAGGTCTTGTCGGGCATGAGGCAAGCGGCGATGTAGCTGGAGTCGACGCCGCCGGAGAGGAACGACGCGACCTTAACGTCGGCGATGCGATGGGCCTCGACGCTCTCGTGCACGACCTCATCCAGCTCGTCGACGTACTCCTCGAACGGCTTCTCGACGGCAGAGTAATCGCAATCCCAGTAGCGCTCGATGTTCATCTTGCCGGTCGGGATGTCTACGGTAAAGTAATGCGCCGGCGGCAGCTTGTAGACACCCTCGAAGAAGGTCTCCTCGGTTGCCGAATACTGCAGCGTCATGTACGGACGCAGGGCCTTTTTGTTGACCGCCTTGTGGAAGTGCGGGTAGTCCAGGAAGCTCTTGATTTCGGAGCCAAAGAGCACGCCCGGCGCGCCGTCGCCCGCATCGGCCATGGGATAGTAGTAGAGCGGCTTGATGCCAAAGATGTCGCGGGCGCCAAAAAGCTTGTTCTTCTTCTTGTCCCAGATGACGAAGGCGTACATGCCGCGCAGGCGATCGAGTACGGCCTCGCCCCACTCCTCGTAGCCGTGCAGGAGGCTCTCGGTGTCGGCTCCACAGTGGAACTTATAGCCCTTGGCCTCGAGCTCGGAACGGAGTTCTTGGAAGTTGTAGATCTCGCCGTTGAAGACAATGACGACGCTACCGTCCTCATTGGCCATGGGCTGAGCGCCGGCCTCGGTCAGGTCGAGGATCGACAAGCGGCGGAAGCCCAGGGCAACGCGGCCGTCGATAAACTGACCGCCCATGTCGGGACCGCGATGGACGATGCGGTCCATCATCTTGGTGAGCACCTCGGATTGGTTATCCGTCCCACCGACAAAACCGACAAAACCGCACATATACTATCCCCTCTGCTGTTGCTGGGCATCAAATCGAATCAGTAGCTTTTGAGTATACCCGAGGGCGTAAAGAGGGGCGGAATGTTCAGGCAATCTCAACTGAATCAGCTCCGCTGGGTTGATTTCCGATCTCAGCCGAACACATTGAGCGAATAGGCCGTTCCCGCAGCTAGCCGAACGCCCCCGAGGTCCCATTCGGGCCCCCGGGTCGGCATTTTCCCAGTTGAAGGAACGGTGGAGATGTGTTTCGATGGGT
>NZ_QRJA01000037.1:0-12405 GCF_003471405.1 Collinsella sp. AM20-15AC | reverse complement strand
GGTTACACCCTAAGAGCAAACCACCCCTTTTAGGGGTGGTTTTGATTGTGCCGGGGCTGCCCATCTGTCAGTTTGTCTTGATCTGTAACAGATGGAGGGCCAAATTGGGCCTAGATGTTACAGATCGAGACGGCGTCGAGTTGCCCGTCCTTCCATCTCAATCCGTAACACGAGAGGCTGATTTCGGCAGTTACCTGTTACAGATTGAGATTACTTTAGCCGCCTTGCCCGTCTGTCTCATTCTGTAACAGGTAGACCCGATTCCAGCGGTTATTTGTTACAGATTGAGACAGTTTCTTGCAATAATTCTGTTTGTCTTGATCTGTAACAGATAGACCCAATTTTGCCGGTTAGGTGTTACAGACCGAGATTGTTTGGTCGAGGCGGGCCACGGGCAATACGCGGGCACAAAAAACGGAGCCGTGTTGCCACGACTCCGTTTCTCAAGAGGATGGGTAAGGGAAGCGAAATTAGTTCAGGTGCCAGATCTCGTCGTTGTACTGGGAGATGGTGCGGTCGGACGAGAAGGTGCCAGCGTTGGCGATATTGATGAGCGCCTTGCGCATCCAGGCGTCCTGGTCCTCGTAGTCGGCCAGTACGCGCTCCTTGGTCTGGATGTACTCCTCAATGTCGAGCAGGGCCATAAACCAGTCCTTGCCCTTAATGTCGTCGTGCAGCCGCTGCAGGCGCTCGGCATTGCCGGTCGCCATAAAGGCGGGGTTGGTGATAAAGTCCACCAGCAGCTTGATACCGGGCTTGCGGTAGAGTGCGCTGGCGTTATAGCTGCCGTCGGCGTAGAGCTGCTCGACCTGTTTGGACGAGGCACCAAAGGTATAGATGTTCTCGTCGCCCACGAGCTCGGCAATCTCCACGTTGGCACCGTCGAGCGTGCACAGGGTTAGGGCGCCGTTGAGCATGAACTTCATGTTGGAGGTGCCGCTCGCCTCCTTGGAGGCCAGGCTGATCTGCTCGGAGATGTCAGCGGCGGGGATCACGCGCTCGGCGGCGGTGACGTTGTAGTTCTCGATCATGACAACCTGCAGGTAGGGAGCCACGTCGGGGTCGTTTGCAATCCACTGCGACAGCGTCAGGATCAGATGGATGATGTCCTGCGCGATAGTGTAGGCAGGCGCCGCCTTGCCGCCAAAGATGATGGTGACGGGGTGCTTAGGCCTGTTGCCGTTCTTGATATCGATGTACTTCCAGATGATGTAGAGCGCGAGCATCTGCTGACGCTTGTACTCGTGGATGCGCTTGACCTGGACGTCGATGATGGCGTTGGAGGGAATGGTCACGCCCTGCTCGAGCGCCATGAACTGGCGCATGATGGCCTTGGCCTCGACCTTGGTGGCGGCCAGGCGCTCAAGAACGTCCTTGTCGTCGGCGAACTTGGCGAGTTTGCTCAGATCGCCGGTGCTGCGCCAGTCGGTGCCGATTACATCGTCGAGCAGGCTGGCGAGCGCGGGGTTGGCTCCATGGATCCAGCGGCGGAAGGTGATGCCGTTGGTCTTGTTGGAGAACTTCTCGGGATAGATCTCGTAGAACGGATGAAGCTCGGTGTCCTCCAGGATCTTGGTGTGGAGGGCGGCTACGCCATTGATGGAGAAGCCAAAGTGGATGTCCATGTGGGCCATGTGGACGGTGTCGTATTCGTCGATGACGGCGACGCGCGGGTCATCGTGCTCGGCCTTCGCGATCTCATCGAGCTTGACGATAATGTCGGCGATGGCAGGGGAGACCTTCTGCAGGCTGACGAGCGGCCACTTCTCGAGCGCCTCGGCAAGAATCGTGTGGTTAGTGTAGGCGACCATGGAGCGTACGATGGTCACGGCCTCGTCAAACTCGATGCCATGCTCGGTGGTGAGCAAGCGAATGAGCTCGGGGATGACCATGGTGGGGTGCGTGTCGTTAATTTGGACCACGGCGTAGTCGGCCAGATCGTGCAGGTTGCTGCCGCGCTCGATGGCCTCGTCGATTAGGAGCTGGGCGGCGTTGCTCACCATGAAGTATTCCTGGTAGATGCGAAGCAGGCGGCCCTGCTCGTCGGAATCGTCGGGGTAGAGGAACAAGGTGAGGTTTTTGGCGATCTCGGTCTTGTCGAAGTCGATGGAGCTGCCGGGGACCAGGCCGTCGTCGACGCTCGCCAGGTCGAACAGGCGCAGACGGTTCTTGGTGGGCTGGCCGTAACCGGGCACGTCGATGTTGACGAGCTTGGAGGTAACGGCAAAATCGCCGAACTCGACGGTGTAGGAGCGGTCGTCGTCGACTAGGATGTCCTGCTCACCGAGCCACTCGTCGGGGACGGCCTTCTGCTGGTTGTCGACAAAGCGCTGACGGAACAGGCCGTAGTGATAGTTGAGGCCCACGCCATCGCCGGTCAAGCCCAGAGTGGCGATGGAATCCAGGAAGCATGCGGCCAGGCGGCCCAGGCCGCCGTTGCCGAGCGACGGCTCGACCTCGAACTCCTCAATCTTGTTGAGGTCGTGGCCTGCGGCGGTGAGCTGGTCCTTAACCTCGTCGTAGATGCCGAGGTCGATCATGTTGTTGATGAGCAGCTTGCCGATCAAAAATTCGGCGGAAATGTAATAGAGCTTTTTCTTGCCGTTGTTGAGCGGGCAGGCGGCGGAGCGCTCCTGCACGAGTTTGACCAGCAGCTTGTAAATGCGACGGTCGTCGAGCTGCTCGAGCGAGGTGCCAAAAGACTGCTCGGCGAGTTCCATGAGGTTAATTTGGGGCATGTTTCCTCCTGTAATGGGTTGATTACATGTCTGCAATTCATAAGAATCCCGCGCGAGGGGATTGGGGTGGCCTCGCGCGGGTAAGCAAGCGCGTCCGCACGGTGGGGAGGGGTCGGGCGCGGTAGCTCCTATTGAGGAAGCTCGATTTCGGCTTCCGACGGGATGCGGAAGTAGGTCTCGGTCCAGTCGGTGAGTTTGTGCTCGAGCTCGCGGGTGATGGCGCCGTCGAGCATGCGCCAGGTCCAGTTGCCGCCCAGCGTGGCAGGGGTGTTGATGCGCGCCTCGTTGCCCAAGTTGAGCAGGTCCTGCATGGTGTAGATGCACGTGTCGCTCACGCTGGCTGCGATGGTTCGGTTGAGCGCGTCGGCGATGGGTTCGCCGGCCTGCTGATGGGTGTACAGGGCTGTCTGCTCGCGCTGACGCGGGGTAGCCGTTCCTTCAAACCAGCCGCGTGCCGTCTCGTTGTCGTGAGTGCCCACGTAGGCGACGGTGTTGGCAATGTAGTTGTGCGGCAGGTAGTACGAGTTGGTGCCCTCAAAGGCAAACTGCAGGATCTTCATGCCGGGGAAGCCCGAGTTGTCGCGCATATCGATGACGCCGGGGGTGAGGAAGCCCAGGTCCTCGGCGATGATGGGCAGCGTGCCGAGCTTTTCCTCGAGTGTCTTGAAGAGCTTGAGGCCGGGACCCTGCGTCCACGAACCGTAGGACGAATCAGGCGAGGAGAACGGCACCTCCCAATAGGCCTCGAAGCCGCGGAAGTGATCCAGGCGGATGACGTCGTACATGTCGAGGGCGGCGCGAATGCGGCCCTCCCACCAGGAGAAGCCGTCGGCCTCCATGGCGTCCCAGTCGTAGATGGGGTTGCCCCAGTACTGGCCGGTGGCCGAGAACTGGTCGGGCGGCGTGCCGGCGACGCTCACGGGATTGCCGGCGGCGTCGATCTTAAAGAGCTCAGGTGTCGCCCACATCTCGACGGAGTCACGCGAGACATAGATGGGCAGGTCGCCGATGATGAGAATGTCGCGCTCGTTGGCATAGGCCTTGAGGCGGCTCCACTGGCGATCGAAGAAGTACTGCGTCATCTGGTGGTAGAGCATACGCGCCGGATGGTCGGCGCAGACCTTGGCGGAAGCCTCGCCGCGGGTGCGGAGCTCCGCGGGCCACTCCCAAAACGCCTTGAGACCGCACTCCTCTTTGACGGTCATGAACTCACAGTAGGGGATGAGCCAGTCCTCGTTGGCCTGGATAAAGTCATCGAAATCGGCCGGCTTGTCGGCAGCAAAGCGCTCGGCGGCGCGGTCGAGAATCTGACGGCGGCCACCAAAGATGGCACCGTAGTCGACATTGCTGGGGTCGGATCCCAGATACACGCCATCGATATCGCGCTGCTCCAGATACCCTGCCTCGATAAGCTCGGCAAAGTCGATAAAGTTGGGGTTGCCTGCGCGGGCCGAGAACGACTGATAGGGCGAATCGCCATAGCTGGTCGTCGTAAGGGGCAGAATCTGCCAGTAATGTTGTTTGCACGAGGCGAGAAAATCGACGAAGTCGTAGGCATTCCAGCCAAAGCCGCCGATTCCGTATGGTCCGGGCAGAGATGAGACGGGCATGAGGACGCCGCTTGCACGCTCCATGAATGCGCTCACCAACCTTCTTGTTGTGGGGTCGGCCTGCCGATGGGTGTGCAGTCCGCCTCCGATGTTCTGATTCGATACGCCTATTGTAAAACATGTTGTTTAAACATGTACAGGCAAGATAAAAAAGTTGGTCGATTTTCGGCGAATGGTTACATGCCATGAAAAAGCCCCGACCTCACAACGTGAGATCGGGGCAAGAGCGGTATGTAGGTTTTTGCTACTCGGCGTCGGCGAAGCCGTTGGGGTTATGGCTCTGCCAATTCCAGCTGTCGCGGCACATGTCCGCGATGTCGTACTGGGCCTTCCAGCCCATCATGCGTTCGGCCTTGGAGGCATCGCACCAGTTGGCGGCGATATCGCCGGCACGGCGCTCGCGAATCACGTAGGGCAGCTCCTTGCCGCAGGCCTTGGAGAAGGCGGCGACGACCTCGAGTACCGAGGTGCCGGTGCCGGTGCCCAGGTTAAAGATCTCGACGCCGGTCTTGCCGTTCATCCAGTTGAGGGCGGCAACGTGACCGGATGCCAGGTCGCACACGTGGATGTAGTCGCGCACGCCGGTGCCGTCGGGGGTGGGGTAGTCGTTGCCAAAGACCTGAACGGCCTCGAGCTTACCGACGGCGACCTGGGCGACGTAGGGCACCAGGTTGTTGGGGATGCCCTTGGGGTCCTCGCCGATCAGGCCCGACGGATGGGCACCGATGGGATTGAAATAACGGAGCAGCACGACGTCCCACTCGGGGTCGGCGGTGTGGACGTCCATGAGGATCTGCTCAATCATCCACTTGGTCCAACCATAGGGGTTGGTCGCGGGCTTCTTGGGGTCTTCCTCGGTGACGGGCGGATTGTCCGGATCGCCGTAGACGGTCGAAGAGCTCGAGAAGATGATGGACTTACAGCCGTGGTTGCGCATGACATCGATGAGCACCAGGGTGTTCTCGATATTGTTGTGGTAGTACTCGACGGGCTTGCTCACCGACTCGCCAACGGCCTTAAAGCCGGCGAAGTGGATGACGCGGTCGATCTGGTGGGTATCGAAGATCTTGTTCATCGCATCGCGGTCGAGCACGTTGGCCTCGTAGAAGGTGAGGTTCTTGGCGGCCTCGTCGCCCACGATGGTCTTGACGCGGTCGATGGCAACGGCGCTGGAGTTGGAGAGGTCATCGACGACGACAACCTGGTAGCCACCCTCGAGCAGCTGAACGACGGTGTGCGAGCCGATAAAGCCGGCGCCGCCGGTAACGAGGACGCAGGTGTCTTTGGGGTCGAGTGCTTTGGACATGTAGTCTCCTATCGAATCAGGAACACTTCTTGAGGGGAGTATAGCGCAGCTGGGGGCGCCCAAAACACGCGGGGCAGGAAAACCAGAGGATTGATGTTAACGTACTCATAGGGTGTTATTTGCATAATCCTTACCTTTGGTGTGGGACGTATTTGCGAGCCGCTGACCATGCTTTTCCAGCCGTTCGTGGAAATAGTTGGGACAAGCGCGATGTGCGTTAATATGTTTGAGTTGAGCGACATATAAATAAGCATGTAACGGAGTACATATGTCACCAAACAACGATTCCATCTTTACGCAGGAGCTTTCGCGCCGCACTGCCCTTAAGGCTCTTTTCGGCGCCGCTTCTGCGGCTGTTCTTTTTGGCCTGCCCGCCCGCGCCCATGCGGCTGAGGCCAGTCAAGAAACCACCGACAAACTGAATGCCGCCCAGGCCCAGCTCGACGAGGTCCAGGCTCAGCTCGACAGCATTGCCAATGAGTACGCGGCGCTCGCCAACAAGAATGCCCAGACCCTCAACGACATCGAGAATGTCCAGGGCAAGATTGACGACACGCAGGCCCAGATCGATGAAAAGAAGGCCGAGCTCAAGAAGAAGCGCAACGACCTTTCCGATCGCGTGGCCGCCAGCTACAAGTCCGGCGGTACGAACATCCTGTCGCTGCTGCTGGCCTCTGGCTCGTTTGAGGAACTCGTCGCCAACGCGCATTACGTTGAGAAGATCAACAAGAGCGACCGCGATGCCATCGAGGATATCCAGACGATTCAGGCTGAGCTCGACGCGCAGAAGACCGAGCTCGAAGCACAAAAGGCCAACCTGGAGAAACTCAAGGACCAGCAGACGGCTCAGATGCAGGATATGCAGGCCAAGCAGCAAGAAGTCCAGACCGTGCTGAACGGTCTTTCCGACGACGTCAAGGAGCTCATGGCTCAGCGCGATTCCGAGATTCTCGCTGCCGCCCAGGCCGAGGAGGCCGCTAGGAAGGCCGCCGCTGCCGCGGCCGCCGCGAACAAGAACAATTCCTACTCGGGTGGTTCGAGCTCGGGCGGTGGATCGTATGCGCCCGGAACTCCGCAGCAGAATGCCGGCTCGGGCAAGCAGCAGGCCGTCGTCAACGCGTGCTACTCCACGCCTTCGCCGGGTCAGAACTGGTGCGCGGCGTGGGTTACCAATGTCTTCCGCAATGCCGGCGTGGGCTATTTTGGCGGCAACGCGTGTGACATGTTCAACGCCTGGTGCTATAGCTCCGACCGCTCGGCGCTGCAGGTGGGCATGATCGTGGCCGATTCCTCGCACAGCGGCACGGGTGCTCCGGGCCTTATCTACGGTCATGTGGGTATCTACGTTGGCGGCGGCATCGTAATGAGCAACGAGGGCGCCATTACGTCTAAGTCGCTTGATTCGTTTATTAGCTTCTATGGCACTGGGTCGGGCGTGCGTTGGGGCTGGCTTGGCGGTATTGCGCTGTCGTAACTGCGGCTTGAAGCTGGTTGGTCCGGGACTGCGGGCGAGGCATAAGGTTGCCTGCTCTACAGTCCTGCGCAAGACGAAGGCCACATTAAGTGGCCTTCTTTGCGTGCGGAACTCGCGACCAACCTTATGCCTCGCCCGCAGTCCCGGACCTTTCGGGTTCAAAGCGCGACACACCGGACTGGTTGCCTGATATAAAGATGGCGAAGCCCCCTTTCGGGGCCTTCTTTTTTATTAGAGGAATTCGCCTACTCGGTGGACTTCGGGTTCTAGGTCTACGTCGAATTGGTCTTTGACGGTTGTTTGGATGTGGCGGATGAGTTCGTCGACATCGGCGGCGGTGGCGTGGTCGGCGTTGACGATGAAGCCGCAGTGCTTTTCGCTCACCTGCGCGCCGCCGATGGCGTGTCCTCGCAGGCCGGCGTCCATGATGAGCTTGCCGGCAAAGTAGCCCTCGGGGCGCTTGAAGGTGGAGCCGGCACTCGGCATGTCGAGCGGCTGCTTGTCCTCGCGGCGCTGGTGGTAGTCGTCCATGTCGGCCTTGATCATCGCGGCGTTGCCCGGGGCGAGATTGAAAGTGGCCGAAAGCACGACGAAACCGTCGTCGGCAATGCGGCTCTTGCGATAGCCCAGGTTGAGCTCATCGACATCGAACTCAATAATGTTGCCGCTGCCGCGGGTGCCGTCGTCGAGCATGCGGGCGGGCTTGTAGACGCGCACAGACTCCAGCACATCGGCCATGCAGGCGCCATAGGCGCCGGCGTTCATATAACAGGCGCCGCCGACCGATCCGGGGATGCCCGAGATGGGCTCCATGCCGGTGAGGCCGGCCTCGGCTGCCGTCGCGGCGACATCGGAAAGCAAGGCGCCGGCTGCTGCCGTGACGTGCGTGCCGTTGACCGTAATGTCGGAGAGGCCCTCGCCCAACGCCACGACGACGCCGCGGATGCCCTTGTCGCCGACGAGTAGGTCGGAGCCGTTGCCCACGATGGTGAGGGGCAGGTCGCAGCGATAACAGGTGTCAAGCGTGGCGACGAGGCCCTGCTCGGTGTCGGGCGTGACAAAGACGTCGGCCGGGCCGCCGATCTTAAACGTGGTGTGGTCGCGCATGGGCTCGCTCATCAACACGTTGTCCTCGCCGGCAACACCGGCGAGCGCGCAGAGCAGGTCCTCGTTAAAAAAGTCATTCTCGTGCATACGAATATCCGCCTTATGGTGGTCGTTTTCATCAATCGAATGCAATATACCCCACCCGGATGGATTTGGTGCAAAGTAACCTGACCCCAATGCATCACATGGTGCAAAGGGGCCAGGTTACTTTGCACCAATCACGGCGGTAAAACAGCCGTCTACCGGATTGGTAAAGTGTTTATCATCGAGGTAGAGGGACGGTCGCTATACTTTCAAGAGATTGCGCGAATACTCGGAAGGAGCGAGATGGGCAACAAAGTTACTCTCAAGCAGATTGCCCAGGAGGTGGGGCTTTCCCCCTCGTCGGTCTCGCTTGTTCTCAATAATCGGCCCTGTCGCATCTCGGAAGAAAACCGCAAGCTCATCAAGGAGGTCGCGGCGCGCAACCACTATGTTCCTAACCAGATCGCGCGTAGCCTGGTCATGCGCGAGTCGCGCACGCTGGGCCTTATCGTCCCTAATATCGAGAGCCGCTTTTTTGCCTCGCTCGCTGGCAGCCTGGAAAAGCGCTGCCGCGAGGACGGCTACGCGCTCTTTATTACCAGCTCGGGCGGAAGCGCCGATGACGATCTTGAGCTGCTGCGCCAGCTGGTGACGCGCGGCGTCGACGGCGTCTTTCTGGTGGTGGGTGACGAGTTCTCCGACGACCGCGCCCTGCGCGAAGAGGTCAGCCATCTGCCCATCCCGGCGGTAATGGTCGACCGTGCCATTGAGGGGCTCGAGTGCGACAAGGTGATGTTCGACCACGAGATGGGTGGCTATATGGCTACTCGCTATCTGATCGAGCAGGGCCACCGTCGCATTGCCTGCTTGGTTAACGCGCGCCGTTCCAATACGGGGCGTAAGCGACTTGCCGGCTATGAGCGCGCGCTGCGCGAGGTAGGCTTGCCGATCGACGCGCGTTTGGAGTTTGAGAGCGAGTACTACATTCCGAGTGCCTACGAGGCCTCGGAGGCGGTGCTCGCAACCGACGCCACCGCCGTGTTCGCAAGCTCGGATAACATCGCGTTGGGTCTGCTCAAGCGCCTGCACGAGATGGGGAAGAGCATTCCGGGCGATATCTCGGTGGTGAGCTATGACAACTCGGCGGCCGACGTTCTCTTTGAGCCGGCGCTGACCGCCATTGAGCAGGATCCCGGCGTGCTCGCCGAGCATGCTTTTGGCTGCATGTCCAAGCGTCTTGCCGGTAGGGGCGGTAGGCGTGCCGAAGAGGTCGTTCTGGAGCCGGCGCTTATCGTTAAGGACAGCGTACTCGAGCTTACTAAACACAACTAAACACGTTTATCAATTTGCAGAAACCGAATGTGGACCACCTGTGACTGTCAACGCCGCAGGTGAATGTCGCGTTTTGTTGATCGATGGGATTGATAAGGGTGATAAAACGTTTTTTCATCATGATAAAACGTTTTAGCAAATATACTAGTCCCAACGAAAGGTTGCCGTATCGGAAGGTGACCGCGCAGCGAAGGGACATAAACAATGGCTAAAACACTGGGAACGCCGTGGCAAAAACTGGGACATGAGGTTCCCACTTCCGAGCTCGAGGGTGTCGACCTGTATTGGCGCGCATCGAACTATCTGTCCGTCGGTCAGATCTACCTTCGCTCTAACCCGTTGATGCGCAGCGACTTTGTCGACGAGAAAACCGGTGAGGTGCGCGACTTCGGTCGTCCGGACGTTAAGCACCGCCTGGTTGGCCACTGGGGCACCACGCCCGGCATCAACTTCCTGTTCGGTCACGTCAATCGACTGATCGCCGACCACAACCAGAATGCTATCTTCTTGATGGGCCCTGGTCACGGTGGCCCCGCCGGTACTGCTCAGTCGCTGCTCGACGGCACCTACCGCGAGATTCGCCCCGACATCACCAATGACGAGGCCGGCCTGCAGAAGTTCTTCCGCCAGTTCTCCTATCCCGGCGGCATCCCGAGCCACTTTGCGCCCGAGACGCCCGGTTCCATCCACGAGGGCGGCGAGCTCGGCTACACGCTCAGCCACGCTTACGGTGCCGTTATGGACAACCCGAGCCTGCTGGCCGTGGCCGTGGTGGGCGACGGCGAGTCCGAGACCGGTCCGCTCGCGACCTCTTGGCAGTCCAACAAGCTCGTGAACCCGGCAACCGACGGCATCGTCCTGCCGATCCTGCACCTCAACGGCTACAAGATCGCCAACCCCACCATCCTTGCCCGCGTGTCCGATGAGGAGCTCACCAAGTTCTTTGAGGGCATGGGCTATAAGCCGCACTTCTTTGTCGCCGGCTTTGACGACGAGAGCCACGCAAGCATTCATGCGCGTTTCGCTGCCCTGTTTGAGCAGGTCTTCGATGAGATTTGTGACATCAAGGCCACCGCGCAGGCCCAGGCCGCCTCAGGCGAGACCGTGGTCCGCCCGGCCTACCCCATGATTGTGTTCCGTACGCCCAAGGGCTGGACTTGCCCCAAGCACATCGACGGTAAGAAGACCGAGGACTCCTGGCGCGCGCATCAGGTGCCGCTGGCGAGTGCCAAGGACACCCACGAGCACTTCCGCGTGCTGCGCGAGTGGCTGCGTTCCTACAAGCCCGAGGAGCTCTTTACGCCCGAGGGCCAGGTGCGCCCCGAGGTGACGGCCTTTATGCCGACTGGCGAGTTGCGCATCGGCGCCAACCCCAACGCGAACGGCGGTAAGGTGCGTCGCGAGCTCGAGCTGCCCGATATTCATGCCCACGAGGTCCCCGTCGCAACTAAGGGTCATGGCTGGGGCTCCACCGAGGCCGCCCGCGTCTTTGGTGAGTACACTGCCGACGTTCTGGCCAAGAACATGGATGACTTCCGCATCTTTGGTCCCGACGAGACCGCGTCCAACCGTCTGCAGGCTGCCTACAAGGTGACCAAGAAGCAGTGGGACGCCGGCTTCTACGAGGACGAGGCCAACGACGAGCTGCTGGCAGGCTCCGGTAAGGTCGTCGAGCAGCTGTCCGAGCACCAATGCGAGGGCTTCCTCGAGGCCTACGTGCTCACTGGCCGTTCCGGCGTGTGGAGCTCCTACGAGAGCTTTGTCCATGTGGTCGACTCCATGGTCAACCAGCACTGCAAGTGGCTCGAGGCTACCAAGCGCGAGATTCCGTGGCGTGCCCCCATCAGCGGCCTTAACATTTTGCTGTCGAGCCACGTCTGGCGTCAGGACCACAACGGCTTCTCGCATCAGGACCCCGGCTTTATCGACCTGCTGCTCAACAAGGCCAACGACACGCACATCGTAAACGCCTACTATCCGGCCGACGCCAACATGGCTCTCGCCGTGGCCGAGCGCGTCTACCAGTCCACTGACTGCGTCAACGCCATCTTCTGCGGCAAGCAGCCTGCTCCGACCTTCCAGACGGTCGACGAGGCCAAGGCGGAGCTCGCCGAGGGCGTTGCGACCTGGGAGTGGGCATCGACCGCCGATTCGCTCGCCGAGGCCGACGTCGTGGTCGCCACCTGCGGTGACGTGCCGACGCTTGAGGCTCTGGCTGCAACCGACATGCTGCGCGAGCTGGGCATCAAGGTATGGTTCGTCAACGTGGTCGACCTGCTCAAGATCCAGAACGTCTGCGAGAACGACCAGGCTCTCAGCGACGAGCGCTGGGCTGAGCTGTTCGGCTGCGGCGAGAAGCCCGTCCTCTTCGCGTTCCACGCTTATGCCGGCACGATTCGCCGTCTGATTTGGAACCGCCCCGGCCACGATGCCTTCCGCGTCCACGGCTACGAGGAGAAAGGCTCCACGACAACGCCGTTCGACATGCTGCGCCTGAACAACATGGATCGCTGGGCGCTGGCCGCCGACGTGCTGCGCATGGTCGACGCCGATAAGTTTGCCGAGCAAATTGATGAGTGGGAGGCATTCCGCACCGAGGCCTTTGAGTTTGCGTGTGATGAGGGCTACGACCATCCGGCCTTTACCGACTGGGTCTGGCCCGACGCCGCTGCTGCAACTGCTGCCGATGGCGCGCTCTCCGCAACGCAGATGACCGCAGGCGACAACGAGTAGGTAGGCATCCGGGACGGCCTCGCGCTGGGGCCGCCTCCGGGCTGGTGCCCTTCCTCGGAGAAGTGGGCTTCGCGAACTTCT
>NZ_QRJA01000036.1:0-13693 GCF_003471405.1 Collinsella sp. AM20-15AC | reverse complement strand
ACGGACGCTAGGGAGCCACCCTTACACCAACATTTTCGACGCGATCGAGATGCCCGCTATCGCAACGTAAGGCATCGCGATAGCGGGCATTCAGCTGAATCAGTAATTTGATTTCAAAGGTAGATATTAATCTTCGAATTCGACATTGACCCTTACGTCTGGACCACAGAACGTCGACACCTGCTTTTTCACCAGTTTTACTGCACGTTCATCAGATTTTTCCAGCATGCCACTTTCTTGAACCTTTTGCCTCTGGTCCTTATCAGCCTGCTGAAGCAATTTATTTAAATCGTCCGTACTGACCTGATTCCAATTAAGAAAACCATTGTCCTCAACGTACTTTTTAAGCGAGTTCGGATCCGTTGACAACGTCACGATCTCGGAATGCGGAAGCGTAACATTAACAGATTTTATTACCGACTCGTTGTTTTTCGAACGATGGACTTTGACCTTCAGGTTCTCATCGTCTACGTTCAGGCCGATATCCGCCTTGCCATCGATGGTCGCTACATATCGCTTAGTAGTAAATGGATTGTTAAAACCAAACGGATTCCCTGCGTCGTCAATATATAGAACCTGAGTAAAATCGTATTCGTAGGTAAGCAACTTCGTTACCGGCTTAATTTCTTCCCGAATCGAATCATCGCTTATAACGGTCTGATCGCGCGTCAACCACAGGTACACGCAGCCGCCGCAAGCTGCAATCAAGCCTAACGCCAATAGGGCGACAATTATCTTCTGGCCAATTGTTTTAAACGGATTGGAAACGCTCATTTAGCCCTTGTCCTCCAGTTGTCCTCAGGGTAATTACGGACTCAATTCATTTATATTGGGTTTTGATGTCAACCAATTCAGAAAGGAAGGACTTAATTCCAACATAATATAAATACACATTCATACGTTAATTTAATACCTATTCTGCTGCACGTAACTTTAGAAAGATTGGGGCACAGACCATAGGCCGGCACCCCAATCCATACATAGGCATCATAACGCGTTGATCATTCGATCATACGCCCACGTTAATCAACTGAAACGCTGACGCCCATCCGCTGATCTCGGTCGCTATATCCGATCATCAGCTCCCGTCCCTTTTTATCCTTTGCGCAAAAACTGCTGTCATACGAATATTCGATGTCCTTGTATCCCTTTTTCTTGCAAGCTTTGATGTATTTGTCGTACCCATCATGATCGATGCCAAATGCGACAAACGAAAGGCAGTCTTTTTCGTCTAAAGACGTATAAACGATAGGGCAATCAGGCTTCGGCAAGGATTTTGCAAGGGCTTTTGTTGGCCAGTCATACGCCTTGACACCGCCCTTTGATGAAGTCGTATAGGTTTTCGACTTGAAACTATAGTACTCGAGATATATCTTTCCATCGCCGCCTAGATAGGCAATAGTCGCCACTGAAGGCTCCATCAGGTCATATTGATTCTGCTGGGCATTGGCGACATAGTCACCATGAATAATGCACGGAACGCTATCAACCGATTTTCGCTTCTCGACGATTCGCTGGCTATCCGCCGTCATTATCAGCGTTGAATAATCGTGCGCAGCCTCTTCCTCATCAAAAACGTCAGTAAACAGGAGTTTCTGTTCGTCAGTCAACTCCCCTTTCGGCTCAAACTGAATAGTGAACTGAGCAATATCGAAGCTCGATTTATTGTCATATTCAAATGTCATCATCTCGACGCCATCAACAACGCCTTCTGAGACACTCCAGTTTAGTTGATCGATTTTTACTGAATCCTTCTTACCTGGCTTTGGCTTCTTTCCACTTTTCTTAGTCGCTGCAAATGCGCATGTCGGACTCCAGCCGCGACCCGTAATTCCGAGTGGTAGAGAAATGCCGATTAGCGCCGCCGCGCTAAAAGCCAGAACTGCCGTAAATAACTTTTTCTTCATTACATATCCCTTGGTAGTCGTTTAACCTCCCCCTCGTCAAATAGCAGACGAATTGGCGACGCAGTGGCACTATTTGATTCAAGGGCGTGAACTGGATAAACATCGAGGGAAGGAGTGGGCCCTGTGCAATAAACTCCCCTCGTCAAAATGTCTAGCTAAAGAGGACGGACAGACGGCGAACGGTCATATCCGTTCACGTCCGCCCGTCTCCAACGATCAAACGTCGATGCGCTAACGTTCAAAAGCATTGCGGCCTCTTGCCTCGTAACCTCACCTCCTTCGAATGATTTGATGACATCGCGGTAGCTATCCGGACGTTCGAGCGTCGGTCTCCCAAACCTCACACCCCGCAGACGCGCCGACGCGATACCCTCCGCCTGGCGCTGCTTTATGTTTTCGCGCTCCACCTGAGCCACGTAGCTCAAAACCTGAAGCACTAGGTCGGCAATAAAAGTCCCCGTAATTCCATTGGGTTGTTCGCGTGTATCAAGCAATGGCATATCGAGCACCACGATGGCAACGCGTTTGTCCGTCGTTAGGCGACGCCATTCATCGAGAACTTCACGGTAGTCGCGACCCAATCGGTCGATACTCTTAATCACCAGAACGTCCCCTTCGCGCAGACGACGAAGAAGACGCTGGTACTGAGGACGCCTGAAGTCCTTTCCACTCGCTTTGTCAGCATAGATCAAATTCGTTTGGACCGGAAACCGCTCCAGCGCATCCAGTTGGCGATCCAGGTTCTGGTCTGCTGACGAAACTCGAGCATACCCATAGATTCTGTTTTTCATGATTGCCCCTATCAGCCGCACGATGGCAGCTTCAGCTCATCTGAGAGCCCACTCACAATAGGGCGTGCAAATTTCGCGAATGGGTTGAACCCATTTTCGGGCTCCAGCGTAAGCTATTCAAGCACCGCTTCGACAACGCACGGCGCCAACTTTATACTTTGAAATGAAATTAATCGTTTTTAATTGAGATTAACTAGAATAAAATGAAATTAACCTGAGACGCTAAAGGAGGGCATTGTGGAATACCTCGAAAACCCGTTTACCCCTAGCTTTGGCGAGGTTCCTGCCCATCTCGCTGGCAGACAACAGATTATTCGGGATTTGGACCGTGCCTTCTTGAGCCGGCGCAGACGCCCGGAATTGACCTCGATCTTCTCAGGCGCGCGTGGAACCGGTAAAACTGCTCTCATGTCGTCGCTCGCGACAAGGGCGGAATCCCATGGCTGGATTGCCGTAAAGACGACCGCGCTCTCGGGAATGCTTGAGGAAATCGAGTTCGGGGCCAAACGTGCTGCAGGCCATCTCATCGACCCGTCTAACAACTTCGAAGTCACCGGTCTCGGAATTGCACCATTCGGCAGTATCGAGGTCAATCGCGTTCACGATGTCTCAACCTGGCGTTATCGCATGAGCGACATCATCGACCAGCTCAACGAGGCGGGCACCGGTCTGCTCGTCACGGTTGACGAGGTGGACCCGACACTCGACGAGATGATTCAGCTCGCAGCGACGTATCAGCACTTTGTGACCGATGGGAAACGCGTCGCCCTGCTCATGGCGGGACTTCCCAACAACGTATCGACGCTACTGAACCACAAGACGGTCTCGTTCCTTCGCCGCGCCCAACAATATCATCTGGGTCGCATTGCCGACTATGACGTGCGCGAGGCCCTAATTCGCACAATCCAGGAAAACGATCGCCTAGCAGATGCTGAGGGAATCGATAGAGCCGTTCGCTCGATCTCTGGTTTTCCCTTCCTATTGCAACTCGTAGGCTACCGTGCCTGGGATCTTACAAGCGATTCGAAGGAAATCTCGTCACGTGACTTTGACCTAGGAATCAAAATCGCACGCGACGAGATGGATGACCGAATCCTCGCGGCAACCTATCGGGAACTCACTGCAGAGGACAAGCGATTCCTCATCGCCATGCTCGATGACGAGGAAGAGTCCACCACCGCTGACCTTGTCGAACGCCTTAAGCGTTCTCCGCAGCAGGTCTCCCGCTACCGACGCCGCATGATAGATGCCGGCATCATTGGAGAACGCGGGCGCGGAATCGTCGCTTTTGAATTGCCATTCTTCCGCGACTATCTCGCCGCTCAATGCGTTAAATAGAATAGAAGTCAATGTGACAAAGGGGCAGTCCCTTTGTCACATCGCCTATAGATAGCGGCCGGTAATGCTCTTGGAGCAAGCTGCGATGTCGCCCGGCGTACCGGCGCAGACGATTCGCCCGCCCGCATCGCCACCGCCCGGACCCATGTCGATCACATAATCGGCGTTACGGATAAGGTCGAGGTCGTGCTCGATCACGATAACTGTGGCGCCCTTGGCAACGAGGCCGTCAAACACACTCAGCAGCACCTGAACATCGAGCGGGTGCAGGCCGATCGTGGGCTCATCGAACACGAACACGGCATCATCCCGCACGCGGCCCATCTCGCTCGCAAGCTTAAGGCGCTGCGCCTCGCCGCCCGAAAGCGCCGGCGTAGGCTCACCAAGCGTGAGATAACCCAAGCCCAGGTCGTGCAAGGTCTGTAAACGCACCTGAACCTTCTTGAGTCCGACGGTCGCGTCGAGGGCCTCATCCACGCTCATATCCATAAGTTGCGGCAACGTAAGCAGGCTGCCGTCCTTGCCCTCGCGATGAATATGCGAAGCCGCGTCTGCATAACGCGAGCCACGGCATGCAGGACAGACGATCTCGACATCGGGCAAAAACTGCACGTCAAGCGATATCGAGCCCGTGCCATCGCATGTGGGGCAGCGCAAGGCGCCGGTGTTGTAGCTAAAGGCACCCGCCTTATACCCTGCCGCCTTGGCCTCGGGCGTGCGGGCGAAGGCGCGGCGCAGCTCATCATGGATGTCGGCATAGGTCGCCACCGTCGAGCGCACGTTGGCGCCAATGGGCGTGGCGTCAATCAGGTTGGCGCGCGCGATGCCCTCGACATCGACCCAACGCACGTGCCTCGGCAGGCGCTCGCCAGCCGCTTGCGCCTTGAGCGCCGGGATGAGCGTCTCGAGCACCAGTGTCGTCTTGCCCGAACCCGAAACGCCCGTCACCGCGACAAGGCGGCCGCGCGGGATATCGACTTCGAGTGGTTTGACGGTATGGATGGCATCGGTCGCCATGCGGATATGGCCTAGGTCGAACATTTCGTCGTCAGCCACCTGCGGGCGCAGACGCTTGGGGTCCGAGCGCAAGAACGGCGCGATGCGGCTGCCCTGCGATTGTTCGACCTCGTCTACCGTACCGGCGGCGATTACATGGCCGCCGCCTGCTCCCGCAACGGGGCCCATCTCGACCAGATAGTCGGCTTCTGCCAGCACGCGCGTGTCGTGGTCGACAACAACCACGGTATTGCCGTCGACCACCAGATCGCGCATTACGCCCACCAGGCCGTCGACATTGGCAGGATGCAAGCCGATCGAAGGCTCGTCCAGCACATACAGCACACCCGTCGATCGGTTGCGCACCACGCGGGCAAGCTGCACGCGCTGGCGCTCACCCGTAGACAGCGTGGCACCGGCGCGGTCGAGCGAAAGGTAATCGAGGCCCAGGTCGACCAGGCGGCGGGCCGTACTCAAAAACGAATCGCAGATGTCCCCGGCCATGGGCCGCATCTCGGTCGGCAAGGATGCGGGCACCCCGCGCACCCACTCAATCGCCTCGCCCAGCGTCATGGCCGCCGCCTGCGCCAGATTGATGCCGCGCACCTGGGGCTGGCGCGCGGCGTCGGAAAGACGCGTGCCGCCGCAATCGCGGCACGGTCCCTCGCGCAAAAAGCGCGCAACGCGCTTAAGCCCCTTATCGTCCTTAACCTTGGCGAGCGCATTCTCGACGGTATAGACGGCGTTGTAATAGGTAAAGTCGAGCGGCGTGGCGCCCTCGCCATTTTTGGGAACGTAGAGAATGTGCTTCTTAACCGCCGGACCATGGAACACGATGTCGCGCTCTTGAGGCGTGAGCTGGCTAAACGGCACGTCGGTGCGCACGCCCATCTCGCCGGCCACCTGCTTCATCAGATCCCACATCAGCGTGCCCCAGGAAAGCACCGCACCCTCGTTGATGGTCTTTGACTCGTCGGGCACCAGGCTCGCCTCGTCCACCTCGCGCATGACGCCGGTGCCTCCGCAGGTAGGACACGCGCCGCCACTGTTAAAGGCAAGGTCCTCGGCCCCCGGCGCATAGAACTCGCGGCCGCATGCGGGGCATGTGAGCGACAGGCCCGCGGCCACGTTAAGGCTCGGCTCCACACGCGCCCCGCAATGCGGGCACACGTGATGGGCGCAGCGGCTAAAGAGCAGGCGCAGGCTGTTGTTGAGCTCGGTCATGGTGCCAAAGGTCGAGCGCACGCCTGGCACGCTGGGGCGCTGATGCAGCGCGAGCGCCGCCGGCACGTGCAGCACCTCGTCCACTTGGGCGTGTTCTGCCTGCGTCAGGCGACGGCGGGTATAGGTGCTGAGCGCCTCCAGATAACGGCGCGAGCCCTCGGCATACAGAACTCCCAGTGCCAGCGAACTCTTGCCCGAACCTGACACGCCGGCAATACCCACGAGCCTTCCCAGCGGAATATCGATATCGATGTCTTTGAGGTTATGGACGCGCGCACCGCGCACCTCGATAGCGCTTGGTTGTTGCGACACCGTCATCGCTCCCCTTCCTGTTAGCCGAACGTGGCAAAGGGACTGTCCCTTTGCCACGTTACTCGTGCCATAAAACACAATCTCGAATGTACTCGCCCAGCATGGGCACGGTAAACCGGACGAGGCCATATCCGGCAGCCTCGATGACGCGCTCGCGAATCAGGCTTGCGCGATATTTGCTCGCCCAACTCTGAGTACGGTCGCAGCGCTCAATGATATCCGCCATACGCGTCGGTTTGCCCTCGTCAACCACCATAGCCTCGATAAAGAGGCGCTGTGGGGTGCGCAGCCCGTAATACAGAGGCGCGTCAACCGCTTCGTAAAACTCGGAGACGGCATCCGCATGGCCATCCTCGACATCGCGCCTTTCAATGAGTTGCGAGCCACGTCGGACGGCAGACCGCCACATGTAATATCCCACCAGCTGAACCATATAGGGATGCCCCATGCTCGCGTGCGCCGCAAGGTCCGCGGTCTCCGCATCAACGTAAAGACCAGCGCACTTGACCGTCTGGATATATGAATCGCGCACCTGGGGCAAAGAAATCGCCCCCAACGTACGCTGCTGGGCACGTCGCAAAAACGTCACGCTCGGCTCTTCGAGCAAATCGTCAACCATGTTAGGCAAGCCGGCAAAAACCAGCGCAAGACCACGCTGGTCGCCATCGGGCAAGCCCGTGGCATCCTGATCTCCCAGCACCTGCTGATAGAGAACGGCAAGGGCCGCCAGCTCCTCAATAGACGCCGATTGAGCCTCGTCAATCGCAAACAGGATGCCCTTGCCTGGACCGAGCTTCTTGAGCTTCTCGTTGACCAGCCCCCGCAACGTCTCGCCTTTTGCCCGCGCCGCCTCGACCGACATTCGGCCAAATGACGGCCCAAACTCCATTGACGTCACAACGGGTTTATTCGAGCGAAGCGCGTCGGCCAAGCGGTCGCATAAACCAAGCGAAGCGGAATCGGAGATAACCGCCCATCCGCACTCGCTGGCCAGACGTTGCAGCTCCCGCAGGAGAACCGTTTTGCCACAGCCGCGGTTTCCTGTAATGAGCATGAGTCTGCCCGGCGCTCCGGCACCGTTATCGAGCCCTTCCTCAAAATCTTCGATGACCGACTCGCGACCGATGAGTACCGGAGGCCGCTTGCCAGCCGTTGGCTTAAAGGGATTTGGATTCATGTCGGCCTCCTCGAATTGGCAAAGGCTGGTAATAGTTATACCAACTTATACCGAGTTATACCAACAGCAGGTGACAAAGAGGCCGCCCTTCTATCACCTATGGCCGAAAAACTCGGCGTCTGCTGCTCGCCAGGGGCGGAAGGTGGTGGGATCGATCTTTACGTGCGCCGCGGCGGGTACGTCGTACCATTTGACCGTGTAGCCGGCGCCGTGGGCGCAAAAGACCGAGTCGGGCGTGTTGGGCAGATCGGCCTCGGGCTCATAGGCGGCCGCCTCGATGACGCGCTCGGCATCATGGCAAGCCGCATAACCGGCAAACTCAAGGTACAAATGCCCGCGGCCGCTCGTGTAGGCAGCCACCTCCAGCGCATAATCCTGTACCTCGGATGCCGGTACGCGACCCACGAGCTTCGCCCGGTCACCCGCCATCGCCGGCGGCTCGTACTCCGCGCCCATGCGTGTGGCATCTGACAACGCCCGGCCCACGCACTCCCCCGGCACCTCGAGCTCAAAGTGGTACCACGGCTCCAGCAACACGTCTGCGCCGACCTCGCGCGCCTGCATCAAACCCTGGCGAATCGCGCGATACGTGGCCTGGCGAAAATCGCCGCCCTCGGTGTGTTTGGTATGCGCGCGGCCGCCCGTGAGCGTAATGCGCACATCGGTGATGGGCGAGCCCGTCAGCACGCCCAGGTGGTCGCGCTCCATAGCGTTGGTGAGTGCCAAACGCTGCCAGTTAAGATCGAGCTCGTCGGTCGAGGTCACGGTGCCAAACTGCACACCCGAACCCGCCGACAATGGCTCCAGGTGCAGATGCACCTCGGCATAGTGACGCAGCGGCTCAAAGTGGCCCACGCCCTCGACCGGCCGCGAAATAGTCTCCTTATAGAGAATGCCGCCGGGCTCAAACGCAACCGAAAGGCCAAAGCGATCGGCCAACACCCGCTGCACGACCTCGAGTTGCACGGCGCCCATCAACTGCAAATGGATCTGCTCAAGATGCGTATTCCAGCTTACGCCGAGCATGGGATCTTCGTCCGCCAACTCACTCAGCGCTTTAAACACCGCATGAACGTCGTGTTCGCCCGGCAGCACCGTATAGGTGAGGACCGGAGCGATGACGGGCGCATCGCCCGCGGGCTCCGTGCCCAGGGCGTCCCCTGGGCGAACGTGCGCAAGACCCGTCACGGCGCAAATACCGCCAGCAGCAACTTCTTGGGCAAGCTCATACTTCTCGCCGTTATAGATGCGTACCTGATCGACCTTCTGTTCCCACGCCTCGGCACTGGAATGCCCGCTGATCATCTGTTTTGCGCGCAGCGTGCCGCCGGTCACTTTAACCCAAGCCAAGCGCTCGCCACGATCCCCGCGGCTGACACGATAGACGCGCGCGGCAAACTCCGGGAGCCACGCCTGCTCACGCATCAGCGCGCATATACCATCCAGTAGCTCGTCAACGCCTTGGTCCTTGAGCGCCGAGCCGGCAAAGCAGGGAAAGAGCTTGCGCTCGGCAACCATGCGCGACAGCGTTGCGACAGAAAGCTCACCCGCTTCAAGAAACTCCTCGAGCGCCGCTTCGTCCAACGCAGCAGCGTCCTCCTGAACGGCGCCGCCCGCCAGCAGCTCGTTGGCATCCAGGCAGCCCTCGGAAAGACGCTGCCCGAGTTGTGCCAGCAAAACATCGCGGCCGGGATTCTCCAAATCGATCTTGTTGATGAAGATGAACGTCGGGATGTCATAGCGTGCAAGCAGGCGCCACAGGGTTTCGGTGTGCCCCTGCACGCCATCGTTGGCGCCCACCACCAGAATCGCGTAGTCCAGGGCACGCAGCGTGCGCTCCGCCTCGGCAGAAAAATCGACATGGCCGGGAGCATCCACGAGCATGACGTGGGTATCGCCGTGGTCGAGCACGGCCTGCGACGAGAAAATCGTGATGCCGCGCTCGCGCTCGATCGTGTTAGTGTCCAGATGCGAATCGCCATCGTCCACGCGACCGCGCTTGCGAATGCGGCCCGCGTTGAACAGCATGGCCTCGGCCAACGTGGTCTTGCCGGCATCGACATGCGCCAAGATTCCAACGACCGCTTGCTTCGACATGGCTCTCCTCTTATTGCAAGCCCATCGCACGCGGCAACGGGCGTTCACGCTCCACACTGGATGATACAATTTACGGGCCGGCGGGCGAAGCGGGCCCTATCCCCCGACCGAGCTCATCGCCCCGCGTTGCCGCGCGGCGATTTTCGTAGGTTCGCGCCTTGCGAAAGCCGGCACCTCCCCTTTTTGTCTGCCCGGGTTCATCTGGGGCGGTAACAATGCGAGTCCCACAACGACGCGTTTTACCAAAAATTGCCCCACTCGGGGCCATTTTTTATTTGAGCTGGGTGATGATACGTGCCTTGGCTCCTACGCCTCGCGCAGCCAATCAAACGCGACACGCGCCGTGCCGTCGGACACATAGACGATACCGACACGCTCGAACCCCGCCTTGGCGATGGCGCCCTGCATGGGCAAGTTGTCCTCGTGCGTGTCAATACGCAGGTGATCGGCACGCTCTTTGGCAAAGGCGAACATCGCAGCCGCGATACCGTGCACGGTGCCGTCGGATGCCACACGGTGCAGCACGGCGTACGGAGTGTCGCTGCGCCACCGACCGTCCTCAATGACGTCATAGCACTCGTCCGGACCCGGTAAAAAGGCAAACGTCGCTACCACGTGACCGTCAACTTCGCACACATAGCTGCCACCAGCGGCGATATCGGCAGCCAGCTGCTCGGCCGAAGGCGTGCCCTCGGGCCACTGCGTGGCGTTGCCATGCGCGCGCATAAAGGCGCGGGCCGCGTCATAGATAGCCATGACGGCGGGAATGTCGGTATCGAGGGTTTTTCTGATCATCACGCGGCGACCTCACGTTTATTGGTATCACTTTGATTGAGCAATGATACCAACGTTTGGAGAGGGGCGCGAAGCGGATGGGAAGCAAAAAGCGAGCCGCCTGGTCAAAGGCCAAAAGCGAGTTTTTGGGCGCTGCCACCGGCGGCGATATGAGCGATCTGTTTGCGCGCGAAGACGAGCGCCGCGACGCACTAGACGCCGAGCGCGATGAAGCCTGGCGCTACAAGTCGTGCGAACGCAAAAACCGTTACGACACGCGCGCCGAGGCCGAGGCAGTTATGGCCGACTGCGAAAACCGCGGGCGGCGCGGCCTTGCCTGCTACAAATGCGAATACTGCGGCGGATGGCATCTGACGTCGCACCCCTGGAAATAGACCCCGCATCGGCACGGCGCTGGCGAAGCGCCGGCCATCGTGCGCAAGCTACGGGCGCGGCGGCACCAAAACATCGTAGCGAACGGCCTTGCCCGCGAGCTGATAGCTCGGCTTAACGCCGGCAAGCAGCGGCCCCTTCACCGGCCGCTTGATAACGACCTTACGCGGGTGCACCGCAAGCGCGGCTTCGACCAGCGTCTCCTCATCGGCACACGGCTGTTCCAGATGATGCAAGAGTTGGAACTTCTTTTTCACCGCCGCGCTCTTGGTGCGCCCGGGAAACATGGGGTCCAGATATACCACGTCAGGAGCGGTGAGCTCGCCCTGCCCGATCAGCTCAGCTACATGGCGAAGGCCGGCGATGCTGTCCTCGCCCGCATGCAAGCGCATTCGTGCCACGGCTGTCGCAAGCGCCGGATCATCTGTCGCGCGATCCAAGGCATCCTTGAGAAGCGCCGCGATCACGCAATCCTGTTCATACAGATCGACGGTAAAGCCCGCGGCCGCCAGCAGCAGCGAGTCCTCGCCAAAGCCTGCTGTGGCATCAATCGCCCATGGTTGTTCGATGCCTTTTGTGCGCGCAGCCTTTACCAACAGCTCTTGCTGCAGACGACCCTGCTTGAGCCGTGGAAGCATGCGGCCAAAATCGGCACGCAACTCCATCGTGCCGTCGGTGAGCGTAAGGCCCTCGGACGTCCGCACGAGCTCGAGCCCAGCAGCCCGAGCAACAGAAAAGGGATCGACGACGCCCATGGACACTCCTTAGCAAACAAAACGAATACATGGGCGCCATTCATGTCGGCACCCAACCGTCCGTTATTGTCCCACATGCGACATGGTCCACAGCATCCCAATGCAAAGCACCGCCATCAATACCGTGCACACGGCAGCGATCACAGAATCACTCATGCGCCTTCCCAGCGACCGCGGCTCATGCACTTGCTTGACTCCGTACATCATGGCTCCTCCTTCGGTCCAGCTCTTACCATGGCCTCATCATCGCAGCGCCGCGCATGCGCTGCCATCGATTTGACTTACGTCCAGCTTTCCTTTTTGAAAGGTTGAACCGTGCAGGCAAGAGACGCTTTCAGGCGCATGCATCGCCGCGTTGAACTACAATGTGCTTCACCATATGTGCAGCACATAGGGTGCGCCAGGTTGGCGTACTCGTATCGAAAGGACCAGCCATGAGCTTCACTCGCAAGACACTCAAAATCCTTGCCCTGATTTATTTTGTTCTGGGCATCGCCAGTCTCGTCATAGGAATCGCCGGCATCGCGACCGGCAAGTTCGAGTCCACCTACGGATCGAACGCCATGCTCGCCGCGGCCGTGATTATCGCCAAGGGCCTCATCGATCTTGCCGCGGGCGTTGCGGGCATCAAGGGTGCCAACAAGCCTTCGCAGGTTGACGGCGCGTTTAAGCTCGGTATCGTTGCTGCAGTCGCCACGCTTGCCCAGGCGGTGCTCACGCTTCCCGCGTTTGGCGGCGACGCCATCAACTTTGGCGCCTTTGTCATCGTGGTGTACGACCTGTTCTTTGTTCAGCAGGCGCACGCCGTCAAGGCCGAGAACAAGGACCGCCTGTAAGCGCTCGCTTCTCATAGCCTCTGCAGCCAAGCAACTAAAAAGGGCCGATCGCACATCTCCGCGGTCGGCCCTTTGCATTTGCCCAGATAAAACCTGCCAAAATAAACCTGTCCCTTTTTGGTAGATTAGTGGCGGTACTCGGCGATGATGAAGTCGATGTCGGTCTGAAGAGTGTCCAGGTTTGCCAGGCGCTCTTTGTCGGCGGGGCGCGTACGGTAGTAGTACGGCGTCATCTGGAACACCGCCTCGATGTCAGCCTGGGTCTGGAGCGTAATGTTCGCAGACACCCGCTGCGTTCCCACCAACTCGAGCTCGGTCGTCTTCGGCAGCTTCTCGTCGTTAAGGTACGGCGTGTCGTAGAGCACCTCCTTGAGCCCAAACAGATGACGGGCACCCGGCACCACGGTGTAGAGCGAGCCCTCGGGTGCCAGCACGCGGGCAAACTCGCGCTCGTTAAAGGGGGCAAAGAGCTCGGTCACCATATCGAAGGCGCCATCGGCCACAGGGATATCCTTCATGTTGGCCACGAAGTAGGTCGCATCGCCGCGCTTGGCGGCCAGGCGCACCATCTCTTTGCCCAGGTCGAAACCGTAAGCATCCACGCCCGGCACCGCACCCATGGCGCTGGTGTAGTAGCCCTCGCCGCAGCAAATATCGAGCAAGGTCATGGGGCCGTTCGTAGACGCGGCACGTTCAGACACCCGCTCGCGCACCAGCTCGACCATCGCATCGCGCAACGGCGCATAGTAACCGCGGTTAAGAAAGTCGCGACGGCTGCGCGCCTGCGACTTGGGATCGCCCATGGAGTCGCCGCTCTTGGACGAGCGCAGCAGATACAGATAGCCCTCGCGCGCACGGTCAAACCGGTGTCCGCCCGCACATGCAGCACCGCGCTCGTCGTCCACCAACGGCTCATGGCAAACGGGACACAACAACATGGCAACTCCTTAGCGCGAACAACACAACGCCCACCATTGTCGCACGCCTTCCCCACCTAGTCATTGGGGACGTTCTTGAATGACTAAGGAGTGTCCCCAGCTGCCGGCAGAGACGATATGAGCAGGACATAAAACATTGAGAGCCCCTGCTGCAT
>NZ_QRJA01000035.1:0-14977 GCF_003471405.1 Collinsella sp. AM20-15AC | reverse complement strand
TCGACGAACAGCCGATCGTGTCAACCTTGGTCTAACAGAGCCTTTTCTTTTGCGGCGGCCGCATCTTCCGACTGCAAGGCAACTGCACCGGTGGGGGAACTGGTTTCTGCCGCAATCGCCGTTACGGGGGGGGCGATTCCCGCGACAAGTGCCGCGGAAAGGGCGATGCTCATAGTTGCTCGTCTTGCTCTTCTTGCGAGAATGTCGTTCATCTCGGCACCTCATTTCAAGGGTTGGCGACTCGGCTGGTAGCACTACTGTAAGTATACCAAGCGATTGGCACGCCGCTGACCGGGCGCGCGCGACCTCTCCGCTTCTTTGGAAACCGAACCCCATTAGAAATGACGAGTTGTTTACGCTTCTTTTGGGCTCACCGTACTATCATGATTCGAATTGAGTGTGAATGATGATAGGGAGCGCCTTTTTATGATTGAGCTGCTCAGGCGTTTTGGTGGCAAGTTTCGCCGATATATGGTGATTGGCCCTGTGTGCAAGTTGATCGAAGTGATCTTTGACCTGCTTACGCCGCTGGTCATCGCGCAGATGATCGACCGCGGCATTGGCGCGCACGATGTGAACGCCGTTATCCACTACGGCATGGTACTTGGCGCCATGGCTGTGATCGGCATCTCGTTTACGCTCGTCTGCCAAAAGATGGCGGCGCTCACCTCGCAGGGCATGGGCACCGATATCCGTGGTGCGCTCTACCAGCACATCAACAAACTGAGCTATGCCGAGCTCGATCGCTTCGGCACGCCGTCGCTCATCACCCGCATCACCAACGACGTTAACCAGGTGCAGCTCGCTGTGGCGCTGGGCGTACGCATGCTCATCCGCTGGCCCTTCTTGGCGGTGGGCTCCATGGTCGCGGCCCTTGCCATCGACCTTAAGCTCGGCATGATCTTTTTGATTTGCACGCCCGCCATCGGCTTGGTGTTTTGGTTTGTCATGGCGCGCTGCATCCCGTACTACAAGCAGCTGCAGGCAAAGCTCGACCGCATCGCGCTTATCTGCCGCGAGGGCCTTTCGGGTGCCCGCGTGGTTCGCGCCTTTGTGCGCGAGGACCATGAGCGCGAGCGCTTTGCCCAAGCCGCCGATGACCAGGCCAATACTGCCATCGCGGTGGGTAAGCTCTCGTCGATTCTCAACCCCGTCACGTTTCTCGTGATGAACCTGGGCGTGTGCGCCATCCTGTGGGTGGGCGGCATCCAGGTCAACGTGGGCGAGCTTACGCAGGGTCAGGTCATGGCGTTCGTCAACTACATGACGCAGACCCTGACCTCCATCGTGTACGTTGCCAACCTAGTCGTGGTCTTTACCAAGGCGAGCGCCAGCGCGTCGCGTATCAACGAGGTGCTCAATTGCGTGCCGAGCATCACCGACGAGGGCAACGAGCCGGTCGCACTGCCCGAGCCGAGCGAGCTGACAAGTGGTGCCACTCCCATTTCCGCGCTGAGCTTGAGCCATGCGAGTTTTTCGTTTGGCGCAGGCGCCGCCAACGCCGTCAATGACGTGACCCTGGAGCTGCCGTTGGGCAAAACGCTCGGCATCATCGGCGGCACGGGTAGCGGCAAGTCCACGCTCGTCTCGCTTATCCCGCGCCTGTACGATGCGAGCACCGGCAGCGTGAGCGTGATGGGCGCCGACGTGCGCACCTGGCCGCTCGACCAGCTGCGCCACGTGGTCGCGACCGTCCCGCAGCGAGCGTCGCTGGTGAGCGGCACCATCCGCAGCAACCTGACCTGGCGTGACGAGGCTGCGACCGACGAGGATCTCTGGGCGGCGCTCGACATGGCGCAGGCCAGCGAGTTCGTGCGCAACAAGCCGCAGGGGCTCGATGCCCCGGTCGAGGCGGGCGGTAAGAACTTCAGCGGTGGCCAACGCCAGCGCTTGACCATCGCGCGCGCTCTGGTGGGCTCGCCGCAAATCCTGATTATGGATGACTCCGCCTCGGCGCTCGACTTTAAGACTGATGCGGCGCTTCGCCGTGCCATTCGCGAGCGCAGCATGCGCGGTGCCGCCGAGGGCGGGCTGCCGCTGACGACCGTCATCGTGAGCCAGCGCGTTTCGACCGTGCGCGACGCCGACATGATCTGCGTGCTCGACCACGGTTCGGTCGCGGGCCTGGGCACGCACGATGAGCTGTACGCGACCTGCCAGCTCTATCGCGAGATTTGCCAGTCGCAGCTGCGCCGCGAAGAGCTCGAGGGCCAGCAAGGGAGCGCGTTGCCCGCGTCCGCCCAGACCGCCCCTGCATCTGTTTGCGCAAAGGAGGGCTGCTAAATGAATCCGTACACTTCTTCCGGTTCGGTCGCCACGATGACGGCCAATGTGTCCGGTAACGATAACCTCAACGACCTGGGCGACGGTCCGCGCCAGCCCGGCGACCCTGAGCGCTATCCCGTGGGCGCGGTGACCCGCCGCCTGATGGGTTACGTCCGTCCGCACCGTATTTCGTTTACGGCGTCGTTTGTGAGCGCTGCCATCTCGGTGATCTTGCAGCTCTATACGCCCATCCTCATTGGCGAGGGCATCGACCTCATCGTTGCCGCCGGGCAGGTGGACTTTGACGCGCTGCTGCCGCTCGTCACCAAGCTCGCGATTGTCGTGGTGGGTGCTGCGGCCTTTCAGTGGCTGCAGGGCTACTGCGTCAACCGTCTGTCCTACGAGACGGTGCGCGACATGCGCGTGGAGGCGAGCGACAAGCTCAGCCGCATGCCGCTCGGCTTTGTCGACAGCCATGCCCACGGCGACCTTATGAGCCGCGTGGTCAACGACGTCGATCAGGTGGGCGACGGTCTGCTGCAGGGCTTTACCCAGCTCTTTACCGGCGTCATCACCATCGTGGGCACGCTTGCGTTTATGCTCTCCATTAACCTGACCATGACACTCGTGGTGGTGCTCGTCACGCCGCTTTCCATCTTTGCAGCTGGCGCCATCGCCAAGCTCTCCAACAAAAGCTTTACGGCTCAGCAGCGTATTCAAGGGCAGCTCGGCGGTCATATCGAGGAGTATGTGGGTGAGCAAAAGCTGGTGGACGCCTTCGCCTACGGCCCGCACGCTCAGCAGCGCTTCGATGCCCTTAACGCCGAGCTCTATACAGCAGGTGAACGCGCGCAGTTTATGGGTTCGCTCTCCAACCCCGGCACGCGCTTTATCAATAACATCATCTATGCCGTGGTCGCTGTGATCGGCTGCGTGGGCGTGATCACGGGCGTGCCAGCGGCGCTTACGGTGGGCGGCGTGCAGATTTTCCTGTCCTATGCCAACCAGTACACCAAGCCGTTCAACGAGGTCACCAACGTCATCACGCAGATCCAGACCGCGTACGCCTCGGCGCGCCGCATGTTTGCGCTGCTCGATGCCCGCGAGCAAGAGCCCGATGCGCCAGATGCCGTGGAACTTGCCGCCCCGCAGGGCGAGGTCGCCTTTGAGCATGTGGACTTTAGCTACGTGCCCGACCGCAGGCTGCTGCAGGACATCTGCATCGAGGCTAAGCCCGGCATGCGCTTTGCCCTGGTCGGTCCTACGGGCTGTGGCAAGACGACGCTCATCAATCTGCTGCTGCGCTTTTACGATATCGATGCTGGGTGCATCGCGGTCGATGGTCGCTCCTCGCGTGACTACACGCGCTCGAGCCTGCGCCGCGCCTTTGGCATGGTGCTGCAGGACACTTGGCTGTTCGAGGGCACGGTGGCGGACAACATCGCTTACGGTTGCCCAGATGCCACGCGCGAGCAGGTTATCGAGGCGGCCAAGCGCGCGCATGCGCATAAGTTTATCGTGCAGCTGCCAGGCGGCTACGATACGGTCATCGGTGAGGACGGCGGCACGTTTAGCCAAGGCCAAAAGCAGCTGTTGTGCATCGCGCGCGTCATGCTCACCGATCCGGCGATTCTGCTGCTGGACGAGGCCACCTCGAGCATCGATACCCGTACCGAGCTGCAGGTGCAGGCGGCATTTGACGAGCTCATGGCCGGTCGCACGAGCTTTGTGGTGGCGCACCGCCTGTCGACGATTCGCAACGCCGACTGCATCCTGGTAATGCGCGATGGCGAGATTATCGAGCGCGGCACGCATGACGAGCTGCTAGCGGCAGGCGGCTTCTATGCCGAGCTTTATCGTAGCCAGTTTGCCCAGTAGGGCCCAGTAGGGGCTGCCGATTAGCGGCAGATGGTTTACATCTGCGTCGATAGTACTAAGATATGCTTTTAATAAATTGCATTAGTGGCTTTAGTTTTGGGGGAAACGAGGCAACGTGACTATGACGTGCTCTTTGGTGGTTAACAGCAAGAGCGGTAATACCAGGATGGTATCGGGCGCGATCAAGCGCGCTCTGCAGGCTGCGGGTGTTGAGTTTGTCCATGCCGCGGCGTTGAGCGACGATGCGGATGCAGATCAGGTTGCGCTCGAGGCGCAGGGCGCCTGCGCGGCTGACACGGTGCTCGTCGGTTTTTGGTGCGACAAGGGCGCGTGCACGCCTTCGGTCGCGGCGTTGCTTTCCGCCTTGCACGGCAAGCGCGTCTTCCTGTTTGGCACCTGCGGTTTTGGCGCCAGCGAGGAGTACTTTAGGCAGATTATCGACCGCGTATCGTCTAACTTGGCTAATGATGCCGAGCTTGCGGGCTGGGCGATGTGCCAGGGCAAGATGGGCCCCGCGGTCAAGCAGCGCTACGAGGCCATGCTCGAGCGAGATCCCGAAAACGCCCGATTTAAGATGCTGCTCGACAACTGGGTTGCCGCGAAGGATCACCCCACCAAGGAGGATCTGGATAACATGGCCGCAGCCGCAAAGAAGGCCGTGCTGGGCGAGTAGCTTCGCCGTTCGCGGTCCTTCGTGCAAAACAATACAAATGTGAAAGCCTCGAAGTTCTCGAGGCTTTTTTCGTGACACGAGGGCGCCCCTTTATTGATGGAAGGCCTAATAAGCTGATTGTTCTGTGCCCGGATGTGTGCGGAGTGGGATGGGATTTCCGGATGGGTGGGGTTGCGGAAGCTGCGTCCCGGAATTTGTGATCGGAGTGGGATGTGGTTTCCCAACGGGGCCACAAGCGGAAGTCGCATCCCACTCCGGACGGGAATTCTGGGACATGGCTTCCAGAGGGCTGTGGGCTGCAAACTACATGAGGCTGTCATAAAGCTACAAAAAGAGGGTTAAAAATAAATGGCACTTCCAGCAATTTGTTTTAATGTGGGGGGGGGTACCATTATTTTAGTTCCGCAAAAAATCGAACCTTCTATGGGGAAGTTGCGTAGGGGGTTAGTTATAAGTATTGGATAAAACAGACTAATTTGGGGATAAATGACCACTTACGCCAAAATAAGTAGCATTTAGCGATAAAACATTGAAAAATGTGTAGCACATCGCTATGTTTTTATTACGAAAAGATTCCAAATTGGCTTATTTCGGACTCACTTTTCAAGCGCCTTGCGGTTCCTGTTGAAACTTGCTGACCTTTGGATGGGTCGAATAGGTCCTCAAGGGGGATGAATTATCACTTTGACGGCGCGTAGACTCAAACGATTTATTGCACTTTTGAGTAGCTTGGCGTTCGCGCTTGTCATAGCCCTTGCCGTTGTTTCTTTTGTGCCTCGCGCATTTGGATACACGCCCTTTGCTGTGCTTTCGGGCTCTATGGAACCCGAGCTTCCCGTTGGCTCCATGGTGTTTGTCCGCCAGGTTGAGCCAACGGATATTGCCGTGGGCGACAATGCAACCTTTTACCGATCGGACGGCGCCGTGGTGACGCACCAGGTGTACGAGATCGACCCTGCCGCGCAGATGATCGGCACGCAGGGAATTGCGAACAAAAATGCAGACGGAAGCATCATGCACGATGCCGAGCAGACGCCTTTTTCGAGTGTTATCGGCACTGTTTCTTTTTGTGTCCCTTACCTGGGCTTCGTCAACGCATATTGCACGACGATGCCTGGTTTGCTTGTTGTGGTTGCCGTTCTGGCGCTGCTGATCACGGCGTCGATAGTGCTCGATCGGATGGTTCCCGACGAGCCTGCGGGCAAGCATGCCCGCGTGCATGCGAGGGAGCGGCGTTCATAGCGGCAGGGAAAAGCGTCGGCGGCGGTAGGGGCCGTTGCCGGGGAAGACGATTCTCGAAAGGAAGAGAACGATGGAAAACAAGAAGAAAAAGCGCTACGGCATCATTGCCGCCCTGCTGCTGTTGGTACTGGCTGCCGGTGTGGGTACCTATGCATGGCTGACGGCGCAGGAGCACATTGACAACGTGTTCACGGTGGGTAGCTTTGGCCACCCGGAAAACAAGCCTGATCCGACCGATCCCGAGAAACCGGACCCCGATAATCCGAACACTGAAAAGGCCTACCTGTTCGAGACCCAGTGGGTTGCCAACTCCAAGATGGTTCCTGGCGCCACTGTGGCCAAGAACCCCAATGTCGGCATCAAGGCTGGCTCTGATGATGCATACGTATTCATTTACGTAAAGAATGCCATCGTCAAGCCTGGCACCAGCCTTGAAAAGACCCCGTACTTTACGCTCAAAAATACGAATTGGAAGCCCGTTGAGGGTCAAGTCAAGACCAACCAATCTGACAACTCTGGCAACCAGTACGTGAGCGGTCTGTTTATGTACTCCAAGAACTCTGCCGCAGAGAACCTGCCTGCAAAGCTCGAAGCCAACAAAGCAGCGCAGGACGTTTATACCGATGAGCTTTTCACTGCCGTGACGATTCCCTCTGCCATGAACAACACCGATGTTGTCGAGACTACTACTGACCCGAAACAGGCTCCCACGATGACGGTCTCTGCCTACATCTTTGGCGCGGGCCAGAATGGCACCGAGCAGGGTGAAAATGCTGACGCGCAGAATGCCCTTAAGCAGGCCAAGGAATGGGCTAAGACTCAGGCTTAATCCCCCTCCACCGAGATCCCGGCCCGCTCCCCATCCCCATTTTCGGGCCGGGATCTCGATCCCCTTTTTATCGACGACTGGCGAACGTAATGCTCAACAATCTTTCCGACAATCAGAAACGCACCTTGGCGCTTGCCGCGATGGCGCTGTTGGCCCTGGCGTGCCTGTGCGGCACGCTGGCTTTTACCGTTGATATGGTTCCGGCGAACAACGTCCTATCGTTTGGCAGCGTGAAGGTACGAGTCTGCGAATACACCCTCAACGTGCAGGGCGAGGAGATTCCGTTTGATCCCAACGAGCACGGTGACTATCCCGACACCAAGGCCGGGGGTTCTGACATCAGCCGCATT
Organism: Collinsella sp. AM20-15AC; assembly: GCF_003471405.1. Lineage (NCBI taxonomy): Bacteria > Bacillati > Actinomycetota > Coriobacteriia > Coriobacteriales > Coriobacteriaceae > Collinsella > Collinsella sp. AM20-15AC. The sequence continues at coordinate 7,740 of NZ_QRJA01000035.1, read as the reverse complement.
GTGCGCGTGGAGAACGTCGGCGCGCAGCCTGAGTACGTTCGCGCGCGTCTGCGCATGACGTCGGTGGCGCCCGACGGTTCGAGCGCGGATGCTTCGGGCAGCGTTGCGTTTCATGTGAACGCGGGCGAGGGGTCCCCGTGGATCGATGGCGGCGATGGGTGGTACTACTACCGCGGATTGGCCGGGCGTGGCGGCACGCTCGACCCCGGTGCCATGACGGAAAGCCTCATGGACTCGCTGCGCTTTGTGGGCGACTACCACGATGCCGCGCGCGGCGGCTCATTCAGGCTCGATATCGATGTTCAGGCCGTGCAGGCCAAAAACCAGCAGGCAAGCGATACCGTCCTCGACGTGCTTGACGTCGCGGGCTGGCCGGAGGCGAACTAGCCTATGAAGATCAAGAACATGAACCGGGGCGTGCTTAGCAGGCTAGTTGCCGTCGCGGCGATTGCCCTTTGCTGCGTTATGGCGCTGCCAACGGTGGTGCATGCCGAGGACGTGCCCGAGAACACAAACGAATACCACATCAAAAACGCGAACGACTTTTTGGTGTACGTGGCGCTTTCGCGTGAGCGCGATACGTCCGGCTGGCGCGTTTATCTCGATAACGATATCGTGCTTAATGATGACGACATGAAGACCATTGTCTCGCACACCGTTAAGCATCTGTCGTTTGGCAACAAGGAGCATCCGTTTAAGGGCGTGTTCGATGGTCAAAACCACACCGTTGAGGGCCTGAGCTACGATAAAGACGCTTTTGACCCCGAGCGCGATACGGGATTTTTTGCCGAGACCAACGGTGCCACCATCAAAAACTTCCTGGTCAAGGACGCCAACGTGTGGGCGGACTTCCGCGGTGGCATTATCGTGGGCAAGGCCGTCAAAACGCGCTTCGAAAACGTTATGGTCATGGAGAGCACGCTGCACGTGACCTGCGCCAACAATGCTCTCAACCTCATTACCAACGCAGGCTTTGAGGGCGGTCTCATCGCCGGCGAGCTCGACGGCTGCACCCTCTACAACTGCGAGGTCCGTGGCGGCCGTGCCGTCAACAATACGACCTCGGGCGTGCAGGCGCTCGGCGGTGAGGGTCTGTATATGGCGGCGTTTGCCGGCTATGTTACAAATTCGACGATTGAGTACTGCCGCGTTACACCTACGCGCAAGAAGGACGGCTCGATTGCCGCGAATGGCATGACCGACGTCACCAATAAGTACGACGTGGCTGTTGGCGCTCTGGGCGGCAACAACGTGTATGCCTCGGGTTTTGTGGGCTGCATGGCGGGTAACGCCAAGATTATCGACTGCTTCTCGACGGCGCAGTGCTACAGCTATGCCGCGTCGTACGTGGGCGTTGTCTCCGTGACGCGCGCATGGACGGGTGGCCTGGCGGGTCGTATTCTGACGGCCGAGGGCAACGAGCTCGTTCGCAGCCATTTTGCGGGTGACTTGAGCTCGCGTCAGTACAATCCCATCGCCGTGATCCCCATCATCCAAAACGACGTGAACCTGGGCGGTATTGCTGCGCGCGCCAACAAGGGCGACGCCACGGTCACCGAGTGCTACTTTAAGCCGAGCGTGAGCCTAAACGGCAGCAGCCAGGGTACCGCGGCTAAGAAGAAGATCCCCTCTTTTGGCGGCGACGGTACCACCAAGGGCGACGGCTATGGCCCGTGGGACGACGAGCGCTATACCACGCGTGAGCTATGGGAAGAGCACGACTACGACTTCTGTGCCGGCACCATGCGCTCGACTGCCAATAACGATTATCTGGGCGGCGACCATGCAAACGAATGGGCGATGGATTACAAGCTGAATATCCCCGTGCATGGCCAAAGCGTTAAGGCGACGATCGATTTTCCCGGTGCGGGTACCGCGACTATTACGGCAACCAAACTCGGTATTGATCAGGCGACCTCGGATCCGTATGCCTTTGCCGTGAGCGCCGTGCTGGCGGGAACGGCTCAGGGCTTGGCCCAGGGCGATACATCGGTAACGTTTAAGCAGGATACCTCCGCAAAGCCTGATGGCCTGACCAAGGAGAACGGCGGCTACCGTTTTATGGGCTGGTTCCGCGAGCCCGGGGTTAAAGTGAACCGCATCGATCATGACAACAGCTGGTTTAACGGCAAGACCGATGCCGATGCTGTGGCTGCCGGCAAGCAGGTCCAGAAGAGCGAGGCACACGAGCATACGTCGACCTATACCGCCGATAATGCCAAGGGGGTCGACGGTTTTAAGGGCAACGACCTGTTTATCGCTTCGTACGAGGCGCAGGTGCTGTTCTATAACGTTAAGGGCGAGACGCTTGATTGTAAGAGTGGCGCCGCGCACGACAAGTCGACGGATTGGTATCGCTATGGTGTCGGTTTAAAGCCGGCTGCCCCTGCGGACCGCGGTACTCTGTCTGCCAGTGCCACCTTTATCGGCTGGACGACGCAGCCGAGTGACGAGGCTGGGATGAACGGCGGCTATGCGGCCATTACCTCGACCCAGCTCGCCGAGCTTAAAAACGCAAACGCGTTCTATCCCGCCGATGTGGCGATCACTGTTGTCGGCCCGACCGACTTTTATCCGGTATACAGCGACTACGTTTCGAACATCATGACGGTGTTCGAGGGTCATGAGCAGGATGAGCTTGACGATAAGACCCAGCGTGTCGACGTGGGCAACACCCATGTCGATGTCCATACCGCCGAGGATGGGACCAGCGTCTATACGGTGCAGGTGCGCGGCGTGGACAACAAGCCCCTTTCCGAGGGCGGCGCACTTCCTGCTGGCTACCGCTTTCTGGGCTGGTACGAAAGCAAACAGGCCGCCGACGGGCCCGAGGTCGAGGTGCGCGTAAGCCGCGATCCCAGCTACAAGCTTCCCGCCAGCGTCGATCTGGCCGTTCCGCATACCTATACCGCACGCTTTGAGTATCGCGTGGATTATTACGTCAAGTCGATGACGAACGAAGCCTATAAGGAATCCAGACTCCTCTGCTCTGTGTGGAGCGGGTACCAAACCTCGTTTAACGAGCAGGTCGGATCGAGCTACGTGCGAGAGAATATCGTGCACTGGGGTCCCGAGCACGTCTATCACGGACTGAAGGAAAACTATAAGGACGAATGCAATGAGGGGCGCTTTGGGACAGAGACACTCATCGTGGCGCCTTTGAAGGCGTATTCGCATACGGTCAAAAACGATACAGGTGCGGATACCCGGAAAAACGTCATTGCCGATACGGATTTCCCGGGTTCGGGCACGCTGGATGACGAGTGGGTCGCAGGAGCGCTGAAGTTTTACTTTAGGCCGGCGAGCGAGCGATACCATTTAAATTTCTGGACCCTCGAGCGCCAAGGCGGATACTGGACCTGCGTGGGCAACCCCGTTCAGAGCGAGATTGGCATCGATTCGGAGTATTACATGCGCGCCATGGTGACGACATGCGTCAGCTTTTATGGCAAGGACGATGTCTCGGTTAAGAGCGTCACGCGACGTTATGAGGCTCCGTTGCTGCTGGGCTCCGATAGCACCTACACCTATAAATATCCGTTTATCCATACCAATCAGACGGTAAACGACAAGCCCGAGGGCGGAAAGAAGGGCGACATCAATCCCAATCTGACACTCGAAGCCTCTCCGACCGATGCCGAGATGGCTGTGCCTGGTTATAAGTTCCTGGGCTGGATTTCGACCGCCGAGGTCCAGAAGGATTCTGCCGTCTGGAAATATATCTATGACGTTACTGGCGACCCCTATGTGACGAGTGACCCGGAGAAAGCGACGCCATACTTGGCGACCGACGCGTCCAAGGTTACCCAGTGGCAGGATGCCTATCCCGTATACGTAAAGTATAACGTTAACTACACCACCAACCTGCACCGCAAGGGCTTTGATGGAACGCCGGGCATCAATGTTCCGCGATTCGACATTACGCCCAAACTTGATCCCCAGCAGAACGGTGACGTGGTGGCTACGGTGAGCCCCGACATTACGACGACGGTGTATGCCGACGGTACTGGTGGCGCCTATCAGCTTAAGAAGCTCGAGATCGAGCTTCCCGACGGAACGGTAAAGAAGCTCGATCCGACGGGCGAAGGCGGCAATACCTATTCCTATACCGTGGAGCCGGGTAAACCCTATACGTTTGTGGCCTACTACACGCCCATTGCGGTGGTGTATCACCTGAACGACACCGATATCGATGGCAAGCTCGCGCAGGAGGGCAATACGCTCGGCAGCCTTAAGGATGGCATGCCGCTGCCGACGTATAACGTTGGCGACATCGATGATGCAACGAACGCATACAATGCCTTCGTAGGCTGGACGGAAACTAAACCGGCATCCGGCAACTGTTATGTCGTTTGGTCGGACGGCCTTCCCATGGTGAATACAAACACTGTGGTTAACGCCCCCATGGAGCTGTACCCGGTCTACCGTGCCAGCGCGGTAATTGTCCAATCGAATATCGATGCCAATCTGGATAACCCCGATTCCGTGCGTTCTCTTTCGCGCACCGACTCTGGCGATCAAATTTCGCTGGAAGTAAGAGCTACAGCTGAGGTTGTCGGCATTGGCGGCACCAAGTACGACTTTGTCGGCTGGTCGCGCGACTATGAACCCGATGGCAAATACACCCTGTTGACCGAAGACGATAAGTATCCCCTCGAGGGTAGTGAACCCTTTAAGGGCGCGACGTATACCGCGGTGTACAAGGTCACGCCGTATAAGGTGCGCTATCACAGCGTCGACGGGGCGGTCATCTTTACGGCGACGGTCGACTCGGGCGACGAGCGCGCGCAGGACGGTAAGCCTGGCTTTGTCTACACGGTCGATGTTCCCAAAATGGACGAGAGCGGCAACCCTGTGATGGAGCAAAAATCCGTGGCGTACGACCCGGACGCCCACTCCAAGATCGTCGCGCTGCTCGATGAACAGGCTGCTGCCAATGGCGATAAGCGCGAGCTCTTCTTGGAGTGGCGATATGTGGGTGCCGATGGCACTGCAAAGTCTTGGGATGAGTTCAAGGGCGAGCCAGTCAAGGGTGACATGGACCTGTATCCTGTGACGTATCGCGTGGTTGCCAACGATACGTCTGATCCCGCGAGCCCCGTAACTATGACCGCGCAGCTTAAGTGGCTGCTCGATCCCGCCGCGGCCAACACCGTCGGTGACAGTGCCGACAATGCGCCGTTTAAGGTCTGCTTTGCCAAGCCGTTTATGGGGACGCAACTGACTGTTACGGTAACGCAGGCAAGCTACGGCCCTGGTGCAGGGGGCGTTTCTGCGGCGGAAAAGCCTGTGAACGGCAAGTTTGTCTCGCTCTACAGTCTGGGTTCGGGTGGCGGCTCGTTCGACCTGGTCAACCGCCTGGAGTCCAAGAAGACAGGCGAAGGCGAGCAAGGTCCCGGTAATGCCGTGTTCAAATTTACCCAGAATCATGCGCTGACGATCGTTAAAAAGACTACCGACGCCAGCGCAATGGGGCAAACGTTCCGCTTTAAGGTAACGCGAAAGGCGTCGGAGGGTTCTCCTGCCGAGACGCGCATGGTCGAGGTGAAAGTTAGCGAGCAGCGCGACGAAAACGGTGAGGTCTGGTATGTCGGCAGCGTGCAATTTGCTGCTCCGGCGGGCACCTATACCGTCGAGGAAGACACGGCTTGGGCATGGCGCTACGAGGGTGAACTGAGTACGCCGGGCAAGGCGCCCGGCAAATCTGCCGAGCTCATCATCTCGTCTGCCTCGAGTGCGGGCGACACCGTGGTGACGTGCGTCAACACGCGCGCGAATGACAAATGGGTCGATGGTGGCTCGCGTGCCAAGAATGTTTGGAAAAACGGCACGCTGAAGAAGGAGGACTAGGATGACTAAGCGCAAGCAAATCGTCGCCCTCCTTGTTGGCGTTCTCCTGTTGGCTGGCGCTGCCGGTACCTTTGCGTGGCTTTCGGTTACGGGCGTGCTGGCCAACGAGTTTGGTTTTGGTTCGGTGGCGCCCTCGGTAGATGAGAAGCTCGATGGCAATGTGAAGAGCAACGTCATGATTACAAACAACGGCTCGGCCCCGGCATACCTGCGTGTTGCGGTGGATATCTACTGGCAGGACCAGAATGGCGCGCGCCTGTGGGATGAACCAGTTGCCGGCACCGACTACGTCATTGCGTGGGGCAGTGTGTCCAAGGCATCTGCTTCTAACACCGCCTCGTCTTGGGTTGTCGCGTCCGACGGGTACTACTACTGGACGTCTCCCGTTGCTCCGATGGGCAAAACCGATGTGCTCATCAAGAGCGTGACTGAGCAGAAGGCAGATGGGAAGAACCTGGTCGTTGACATTTCGACCCAGGCAATTCAATCCACGCCCGGCGATGCAGCTGCAGAGGCATGGGGCTGTGCAGTCAAGGATGGCGTGCTGGTGCCGCCGCATGGAGGTGCGTAAGTATGGCCTCTCCGATTCGTAAAGACGTTGCGTGTTTCTTGCATTGCGTGATGGCGGCAATCGTCTGCCTTATCGCGCTCGCCGTTCCTGCACGTGCGTTTGCTGACACTCCCACGATTGCTTATAACGGAAATGCACGCCAGCTAACGGTATCGGGAGCGACGGACTCCTCGGGGGAGCCCGATCTGTTTCCGGCCTTTAAAGATTTGATGCCCGGCGATGTGCGCAATCAGCAGATTGAGGTTCGCGCCACGGGCGTAAAGTCCCAGGTGTGCGTGTTTGTGCGTGCCGTCGTCGATCACGAGACGGCATATATGTTGTCGCCCATCACCTTAACGGCGTCGGCGGGCGATGCGTCTGCCGGTTGGCTCCAGACGGGAACGCCGGGCAGCGTGTTCGCCTATCCCACGCAGGTCGCAACGTTTACGAGCGATGGCAGCACGGTGCTCAATTTGCAACTAAGTGTCCCGACGTCGGTAGGCAACGAGCTTGCCGACGCAAACAAGGCAATTCGCTGGGAGATTACCGCCGAGGACGATGGCGAGAAGATTCCCGTGCGGCCTGCTGGCAGCAAAGGGGCCGGCGTGCTTGGTTTGGCGGCAACCGGCGACAGCACGCTCACGTTGCTTTTGATGTTGCTGACACTTGCAATCATCGCTTTTATTGCTGCGCTGCTTTTGTCCCGGAGGAATAAGCGCTAGGTCCATCTTCTAAACGCAACGCCCTCCCGGGCGGCGGGCACGAAGTTCCCTGCTCTACAGTCCTGCGCAAGACGAAGGCCACATTAAGTTGCCTTCTTTGCGTGCGGAACTCGCGATAAACTTCGTGCCCGCCGTCCGGGAGGGCGCCCCTTTATTGATGGAAGGCCTAATAAGCGGATATTCCATGCCCGGATGTATTCAGAGCGGGATGGGCTTTCCGGATGGGCGGGGTCTCGGAAAGCTCATCCCGGAATTCGCCTTTGGAATGGGATGCACTTTCCGATTGAGGGACTCAGCGGAAAATGCATCCCAGTATTCGGCTGAGAAATGGGACACGGTTTCCGGTTGAAGCCTTGGCGGAAAATGTGACCCGGAATTTGTGATCGGAATGGGATGCGGTTTCCCAACGGGGCCACAAGCGGAAACCGCATCCCATTCCGGACGTGAATTCCGGGACAAGCTTTCCGCGATGCGCATGCCAGGCCACGCTTCTGCTACGAGGCGAGCGCAGCTTCTCATCAGCCCACTCAACTCGCAACGGGTGAGGGGCGGCGGCAGGCGGAGGCGCGGGAAAGGTCTGTCGCGAGTTCCGCACGCAAAGGGGGCCACTTAATGTGG
>NZ_QRJA01000034.1:0-15821 GCF_003471405.1 Collinsella sp. AM20-15AC | reverse complement strand
GAGGCGGGGCATTCCCCGCCTCTTACACCACATCTCTGCGCGCTACCAAGTTTCAAGTCGAGTTTTGCCGATTTCGACCAAGAATCGCTGCTACTAAAAAGGTAACAGTACTCATATTTGCCCTTTTTTGGCCACAAGCCCTAAAACAAGCCTCGCCAAGGTCGGGAAGCGGGCCAAATCGCCGGCCTCGAGGCTTATTCTACCGTTCCGTAGACGGCGCCCCAGCCGTGGGCGGCCAAGGCGGAGTTGAGCTGGTCGCAAAGTGACTGGCGGTCGTAGTAGCCGGGCGGCAAAAGGTTCACGATCTCCATGAGGTCGGGCGCCAGGTCCAAGATTTCGGCCTGTACGATCAGATCCAGGCGGTCGATGGCGTGGCGGTCGTAAAACAGTCCGTCGACCAGGCGCTGCAAGTCGCCGAATTCCTCGGCCTGAAACGATCCGTACTCCATAGTGCCTCCTTGGGCGCCCCACGCCGGCATGCGCGGCGATTCGTAATTGATTGCGATGAACTTAATCTATCACGGCTTCATAACGTTGCGACGATGGCGGTCTATACTTAGACGAACTGCAACGTACCGCTTCGCGAAAGGTCGCACCCATGCAGACGATCTACCAGAAGATGGAAACCACCGAACTCGATGCCGCCATCGAGGCGCTTAAAGCCGAGGTTGCCGAGGTCAAGGCCAAGGGCCTGGCGCTCGACATGGCGCGCGGCAAGCCGTCGCCCTCCCAGGTGAACATTTCTCGCCCCATGCTCGATATCCTCAATGCCGATGCCGATCTGCACGACGGCAATGTCGACTGCTCCAACTACGGTTGCTTCGAGGGCATTCCCTCGGCACGCAAGCTGGCGGGGGAGTTCCTGGGTTGTCCTGCCGAGCAGACGCTCGTACTGGGCTCATCGAGCCTGCTGATCGAGCACGATATCGCCGGTATGTTCTGGCGTTGCGGCTCGTGCGGCAGCGACCCTTGGGAGGCTTACGAGGCAGCGCACGACGGCAAGAAGGTCAAGTTCCTGTGCCCCGTTCCTGGCTACGATCGCCACTTTGGCATCACCGCCGACTTGGGCATCGAGAACGTCCCCGTCGCGATGACCGACAACGGCCCCGACATGGACGAGGTTGAGCGCCTGGTTGCCACCGACGACTCCATCAAGGGCATCTGGTGCGTGCCCAAGTATTCCAACCCCACGGGCATCACCTTTAGCGAGGACACTGTGCGTCGCCTGGTCGAGATGCCCACGGCCGCGCCCGATTTCCGCATCTTCTGGGACAACGCCTACTGCGTGCACGACCTGTACGACGAGACCGACGAGCTCGCCAACATCTTCGATCTTGCCCGCGCGGCGGGCACCGAGGACCGCGTGGTGGCCTTTGCCTCGACGTCCAAGATCACCTTCCCGGGTGCCGGCATCGGCTTTATCGGTGCGAGCCCCGCGGTCATCGCCGAGTTCTCCAAGCGCCTGAAGGCCGGTCTTATTAGCGCCGACAAGCTCAACCAGCTGCGTCACGTGCGTTTCCTTCCCACCATCGAGGCGGTCAAGGAGCACATGAAAAAGCATGCCGAGTTCCTGCGCCCGCGCTTTGAGGCCGTTGAGCGTAAACTCACCGAGGGCTTGGGCAACACGGGTTGCGCCACTTGGACTCATCCCCATGGCGGCTACTTTGTGAGTTTCGATGGCCCCGAGGGCTCGGCCCAGAAGGTCGCCGCGCTTTGTGCCGACCTGGGCGTCAAGCTCACGCCGGCTGGTGCCACCTGGCCTTATGGCAAGGATCCGCGCGACACCAACATCCGCATCGCGCCGAGCTATCCCACGGTCGAGGACCTGGAGGCTGCGCTCGATGTGCTGGTGCTGGCTGTCAAGCTCGTCGCTGCCGAGCTTGCGCGTACCGAGCGCGCCTAACGCGTAGGGCCCCGCAAGTCCGCGCCTAGTACTATCCGCACTTTCGATACGTAAAGGAGCGTATACATGGATTTGGGTATTTCCACCAACCCCACGCCAGAGCTCTACACCATTAAGGTGACCGGTGAGATCGATATCTCTAACGCCGATAGCCTGCGCAATGCCATCGACCTGGCGCTCGAGCAGCCCACTGAGGCCGTTGAGCTCGATTTTGCCCAGGTGAGCTACATCGATTCGACAGGCATTGGCGTGCTTGTGGGCGCCGCACACCACGCAGCTGATCATGGTAAGCGTTTTAGCTGCGTCAACGTGCAGCCCCCGGTGATGCGCGTGGTTCAGCTGTTGGGTGTCGACCAGGAGATTTCGATCACCGCTGCATAATCTTTGCCCCCAAAAGGGCGTGCCGTTTGGCATATGTTTGTGATGCGCTCGGACGTTTTGGCGTCCGGGCGCTATACTTGACCGAATGAATAGACGAGTTCCGGCCGAATGGCGCGGTGCGGGCTCGACTCACATCGAGCCTTGGAGGTATGTGTGTTTGGTATTGGAGAGGGTGAGCTCGCGATCATCGTGGTCTTCGGCTTTTTGCTGTTTGGCCCGGATAAGCTCCCGCAGATGGGCCGCACGATCGGCCGTGCCATCCGTCAGTTCCGCGAGACGCAGGAAAAGATGACGGCCGTTGTTCAGTCCGAGATTATCGATCCGGTGAGCGAGGCCGCGTCGGCCCCGGTCAAGCCCAAGAAGACTGCTGCGACCGACGACGATTCCGATGCGGACGAGGATGCCGCCGAGACGGCAGCGCCCGCCAAGAAGGAGACCTTTGCCGAGCGTCGCGCCCGTCTTGCTGCCGAGAAGGCCGCAAGCGAGGGTGCTGCTGAGGGCGAAGGCGCTGTTGATGAGGCCGAGGGTACAGAGCCTGCTACTGCCGTCGAGCCCGAGCCTGCTGCAGAGCCCGAGCCCGAGCCGGCAGAGCCCACGACGGCTGACCTCTACGCCCGCCGTCCCCGCAAGCGCAAGGCTGTCGTCGACCAGCTCGCTCGCGAGCTCGAGGCCGAGGACGCTGCCGAGACTGCTGCCGCCGATGCCCCGAAGGGAGGCGATGAGTAATGCCTATCGGACCTGCGCGTATGCCGCTCTTCGATCACCTGGGAGAGCTCCGTCGCCGCCTGACCATCGTGGTCGTGTCGGTGTTTGCCGCCGCCATCGTGCTGTACTTTGCCACGCCCGTGGTGCTCGATATCCTCGAGGATCCCATCCGCTCGTTTGTGCCGGACGGTAAGTTCTACATCACCACCACGCTCGGCGGCTTTGGACTGCGCTTCTCGCTGGCCATCAAGATGGCCGTGGTCATGTGCACGCCCATGATCATCTGGCAGATCCTGGCATTTTTCCTGCCGGCACTGCGCCCCAACGAGCGCAAATGGGTCGTACCCACGGTGCTCGCCTCGACGGTGCTGTTCTTCCTGGGCGCCATCTTCTGCTACTTCGTCATTATTCCGGCGGGCTTTGAGTGGCTCATCGGCGAGACCTCGGCCGTCGCAACCGCGCTGCCCGACCTGGAGAACTACGTCAACATGGAGCTGCTCTTTATGATCGGCTTTGGTGTGGCGTTTGAGCTGCCGCTCATCATCTTCTACCTGTCCGTCTTCCATATTGTGTCCTATGCGGCCTTCCGCAGCGCCTGGCGTTACGTATACGTTGGCCTGCTCGTGGGCTCGGCTGTGATTACGCCCGACGGCTCGCCCGTTACGCTGGGTCTCATGTATGGCGCCCTGCTCTCGCTCTACGAGATTTCGCTTGCCATCGCTCGCGTGGTCATTACCGCGCGCGAGGGCAAGGAGGGCCTGTTCGTGAGCCGTCTGGACCTGTTCTCGGACGACGAGGAGTAAATCGGTATGCACGAGGTTGGCATTGTCAACGGCATGCTCGATACAGTGATTCGCGCGGCGCGTGGGGCGGGGGCCTCGCGCGCCGTTTTGGTAACGCTTCGTATCGGGGATATGACCGAGGTCGTGCGCGAGGCGCTCGACTTTGCGTGGGAGACGTTTCGCGACGAGGACCCGCTCACGCGCGGCTGCGAGCTTGCCGTGGAGGAGGTCCATCCACAAAGCGAGTGCCTGGACTGCGGCGAGGTCTTTGAGCACGACCGTTTCCATTGTCGCTGCCCCCAGTGTGGCGGCGCCAACGTGCGCCTGCTGCACGGCCGCGAGCTCGATATCGCAAGTATCGAAATCGAAACCCCCGACGATTAGCCCGCTAGCCATCTAGCGATGGGGTATAAAGGGGCCAAAGTAAGGAGCGCTAAGTATGGCCGAGAAAACGATTGATATTGCTTCGCCGATTCTGTCGCGCAACGAGCGCCTGGCAGATCAGCTGCGTCATCGATTTGAGCAGACGAACACCTACGTGATCAATGTGCTGTCGAGCCCCGGCTCGGGTAAGACCACCACGATTCTGGGCACCAACGAGCGCCTGCGTGACAAAGCCGGCCTGCGCTGTGCCGTCATCGAGGGCGATATCGCTTCGGATGTCGACGCCATTACCATGAAGGAAGCCGGCATGCCCGCCATCCAGATTAACACGGGCGGTCTGTGCCACCTCGAGGGCAACATGATCATGGAGGCTGTCGATGCCTTCGACCAGGCTGTGGGTCTGGAGAACATCGACGTCATCTTTATCGAAAACGTGGGTAACCTGGTCTGCCCGGTCGACTTTGACCTGGGCGAGAACCTGTCCATCATGATTCTCTCGGTGCCCGAGGGCGACGACAAGCCCATCAAGTATCCGGGCATCTTCCAGCACGCCGGCGCGCAGCTGCTCAACAAGGTCGACGTGGCCCCGGCTTTCGATTTTGACATGGATAGGTATACTAAGACACTCGATGACCTCAATCCGCAGGCGCCGCGGTTTGCCGTGAGCGCGCGCAAGGGCGAGGGCATGGATGCCTGGTGCGATTGGCTCATCGGGCAGATTGAGCAAGCAAGGGCGTAAGTCGGCCGCCATACGGGCGGGCGTAGCCGCAGAGATACGAGATAGGAGCCTCTTTTGAAGCTCATCATCGCCGAGAAAAACGACGCCGCGCGTCAGATTGCCGAGCGTCTGTCCACGGGCAAGCCCAAAAAGGACAAGGTGTACAACACCGCCATCTACCGTTTTGAGTGGAAGGGCGAGGAGTGCGTGACGATCGGCCTTGCCGGTCACATCCTTGCGCCCGATTTTTGCGACAGCGTGCTGTTCGATAAAAAGCTGGGCTGGTATTCGGTCACCGAGGACGGCGAGATGCTGCCGGCCGATATGCCCGATGGCCTGGCACGTCCGCCCTACGACACCAAGCGCAAGCCGTTTCTTGCTGATGGTATCTCCATCAAGGGCTGGAAGCTCGAGAGCCTGCCTTACCTCACCTGGGCGCCCGTCATTAAGCTGCCGGCCGAGAAGGAGCTCATCCGCTCGCTCAAGAACCTTGCCAAGAAGTCCGACAGCGTCATTATCGCCACGGACTTCGACCGCGAGGGCGAACTGATCGGTTCGGACGCCCTCAACAAGGTGCGCGAGGTTGCGCCCGACTTGCCGGTCGCCCGCGCCCAGTATTCTTCGTTTACCAAGGCCGAGATTACGCAGGCCTTCGATAATCTTGTCTCGCTCGACCAGAATCTGGCCGACGCCGGCGAGAGCCGCCAGCACATCGACCTCATTTGGGGTGCGGTGCTCACGCGCTACCTGACGCTCGCCAAGTTTGGCGGCTTTGGCAACGTGCGCTCCGCCGGCCGCGTGCAGACGCCGACGCTCGCTCTGGTGGTCGAGCGCGAACGCGAACGCATGGCGTTTGTGCCCGAGGACTATTGGCAGATTCGCGGCATGGGTGCCGCTCAGGGTGCTGCCGAGGATGACCGCTTTAAGATTGCGCACAAGACGACACGTTTTACCGACAAAGATGCTGCCGAGACGGCGTACGGCCACGTCGACGGCGCTACGACGGCAACCGTCGCCGCGGTGACCAAGCGCTCCCGCAAGCAGCAGCCGCCCACGCCGTTTGCGACGACCTCGCTGCAGGCTGCCGCCGCGGCCGAGGGCATCTCACCTGCACGTACCATGCGCATCGCCGAGTCCCTCTACATGGCGGGCCTCATCAGCTATCCGCGTGTCGACAACACCGTGTACCCTGCGACGCTCGATCTGGGCGCCGTGGTGAGCGACCTGGCAAAGATCAACCCGGCGCTGGCGCCCGTGTGCAAAAAGGTACTCGCCGGCCCCATGAAGCCCACGCGCGGCAAAGTCGAGACCACCGACCACCCGCCCATCTACCCCACGGGCGAAGGCGATCCGTCCACGCTCGATGGCGGCCAGCGCAAGCTCTACGACCTCATCGCCCGCCGCTTCCTGGCAACGCTCATGGGGCCCGCGACCATCGAGAACACCAAGCTCGAGCTCGACGTCAACGGCGAGCCGTTCGTGGCTTCGGGCGACGTGCTCGTGACCCCGGGCTTCCGCGAGGCGTATCCGTATGGACTTAAGCGCGACGAGCAGATGCCGCCGCTGGAGCAGGGCGATACGGTCGACGTTTTCGACATTAAACTCGAGGCCAAGCAGACCGAGCCGCCCGCGCGCTACAGCCAGGGCAAGCTCGTGCAGGAGATGGAAAAGCGCGGCCTGGGCACCAAGTCCACGCGCGCGAGCATCATCGAGCGCCTGTATGCCGTGCGCTATCTCAAAAATGATCCCGTGGAGCCGAGCCAGCTGGGCATCGCCATTATCGATGCACTGTCGCAGTTTGCCCCGCGCATCACGAGCCCCGATATGACCAGCGAGCTCGACGGCGACATGACCCGCGTGGAGCGCGGCGAGGACACCGAAGAACATGTCGTGACGCACTCGCGCGCGCTGCTGGCCGGCGTGCTCGACGAGCTGCTCAAACATACGCAGGAACTGGGCGACGCCATCAGCGACGCCGTCACGGCCGATGCGCGCGTGGGCGCTTGTCCCAAGTGCGGCAAGGACCTGGTTATGAAGACGAGCGCCAAGACCCGCGGCAGCTTTATCGGCTGCATGGGCTGGCCCGACTGCGATGTGACCTATCCGGTGCCGAGCGGCGTCAAGGTGAGCCCGCTCGAGGGCGAGGCGGCCGTGTGCCCCGAGTGCGGCGCGCCGCGCATTAAGTGCCAGCCGTTCCGCCAGAAGGCCTTCGAGATTTGCGTGAACCCCACGTGCCCCACCAACTACGAGCCTGACCTTAAGGTGGGCGAGTGCAAGGTGTGCGCCGAGGCCGGACGCCATGGCGACCTGATCGCGCACAAGAGCGAGAAGAGCGGCAAGCGCTTTATCCGCTGCACCAACTACGATGACTGCGGCGTGAGCTATCCTCTGCCGGCGCGCGGTAAGCTCGAGGCGACGGGCGAGACCTGCCCCGAGTGCGGCGCCCCCATCGTGGTGGTCAACACGGCGCGCGGTCCGTGGCGCATCTGCGTGAACATGGACTGCCCGACCAAGGAGAAGAAGCCCGCCCGCGGCCGCAAGACCACAACCAAGGCGAGCACGGCGAAGAAGACAACGGCGGCCAAAAAGACGACGGCTAAGAAAGCCACTGCCGCCAAGAAGACGACCGCGAAGAAGTCAACTGCGAAGAAGTCGACTGCCAAAAAGACCGCTGCCGACAAGTAGCCGCACGGTCGAAACATCACCTAGAACAAAAACGAGCGAGGACCTCAAGATCCTCGCTCGTTTTTTATCCGGCAGTTAGGGACGTTCCTTTTCTGCCGGGCGGCGAAAGAGTGCGCCCAACGACCAGCCGTTTAAGAGCGCCCCCGATACATAGTTGTCGGAACCTGGTCGTCTGTTGATAAAAAAGAAACCGCTAACGGACAAAATGGCGCCTTTTGCGGATTAGTTGCTGTGCCGGAAAATAAATTGTCAGAACCAGGCGATAATTAAATTGCCGCGGCTGTCGTTACATATGACACGTGACAGGAGGACATGATGAAAAAAATGCCCAAGTTGTTGTTAGCAATGGTTGTCCTATTTTTCGCCACCGGATTTATTTTATTGCCCTCCGCAAATGCTTCTGAGTATTTGACGCCCGCCGACGCATGCTTCGATTTGAATGATGGGCCGAAACAAGAACGTACTATCGAGCTGTCAGATGGCTCTACAGGTGTTTTTGGGATAGAGAAAGAGCAAGCTGATGTTGCCCCGATTTGGGACGGCTACTACAACGCTACTGATGGGAATTGGAAGGTTTATTTCTATACTGGAGTGCTCGATGCTGAGTACTGGATATCAATCAAGAACTACAACATTACATCCTGGTGGGGCCATAAAGCATCTTCCGTTGGCGGTGCCTTATCGAATTTCAGTAAGAGTTTTTCTTCCAAACGAACAAAGTGGAGCTTTCTTTTTACCGGAGTAGGCGGTATGGCGTCTGCGACTTATACTCTTGGAGCTGAAATAAATGGCTCTCGGCTGCATACATATCTAGCGTGATTCAATATGGGCGTGTTGGGCAAGATCAACATTGGCGGAGAGGTTTCCCTCCTGGCAATAGTTCTGGTTGAGATCGGGATCGTCGCTGCGGTGATCTATCTCGTTTGCAAGTTGATAAAGGCTCTCAAAAAGGTTATTGAACGAACCAAACAAGAGTAGGCGGTCAGTCCGCTCGATTTCGAATCCATTTCAGCGGGTGCCATCCTCTCTGTCTGCTTATCTGTGGGCGGAGAGGATTTTTCTATGACTGAGACCGCATCAGCGCCAAATCCACGCCTATCCACGACCCGTCACCTGGGGACGTTCCTTTCCAGCCGGTGCTTGGGGAGACTCCTTGCCACCCGGTCGTCGTGGATGTTCTTAAACGACTAGCGATCGGGGACAGCCCTTGCCGATTGGCCGGTTTGCCGTCCGGGTTGGCAAGGACTGTCCTTTTCTGCCGGCAGTTTAGGAACGTCCCCAACTGCCGCCTCAGGTAGTCATTGGGGACGTTCTTTAATGACTAGTCGTTTAAGAACGTCGCATGCGACTAGTTCACCTCGACAGGCTTAGCGCCGGGATAGCGCTCCTCAAAGTCTAGGCGGTACTTATTGTCATTGGTGCCCGCCACGTTGTCGCGCGCCAGCGGCGCCACGATCTCATTCTTGTGGTCCGCAGGCTTGGCGTATTTCAGGCTGATCTCCCAGGCATCACAGATTGCGTCAATGCGGTGATCCAGGTCGTCGTACAGGGCGATGATATCCTTCCAGGAGCTGTAGTTCTTGGAGCTCGTCGGGACGTCCAGGTCCTCGACGATGTCGTAATACTGCTCGATGGTGTCCTCCGTGCGCTCGGCGACGTCGGCGAGATTTTGACGGGTGGTTCGATCCTCTTCCAGATAGTTGCCGTTGAAGTTCTGCGCGCAGCCACGGACCTGGCTGTCGAGATCTTCGAGCAGGTCGTAGTATTCGCTCAGGCGACGGTAGAGGTTCTGCTCGGAGAGCGTTGCTTCGCCGCCATCCTCGTCGTCATCGTCATCATCGTCGTACAGGCTGTTGGGATTGCCGAGAGGCTTTAGGTCATCGTCGTCGAC
Source organism: Collinsella sp. AM20-15AC (assembly GCF_003471405.1). Lineage (NCBI taxonomy): Bacteria > Bacillati > Actinomycetota > Coriobacteriia > Coriobacteriales > Coriobacteriaceae > Collinsella > Collinsella sp. AM20-15AC. Next base: position 6,372 of record NZ_QRJA01000034.1, on the reverse strand, counting down.
GTCATGGTGCAGCTTAGCTACTTCGGCAGTCGTCTGCGTGGCGGCGTTGTCGAACGGTCTGATCGCAAAGAAGATGACCAGGGCGATGATGATCGCCACCAGCACAACGATAACGGCGATAAGCGGCCCGGTGCCGCTCTTTTTGGGAGCGGGGGTCTGTGGCGAAGCGGGCGCGTATGCGGGAGCCGGCTGCTGTTGGGGCGAGCCGCTCGCGACGGGTATGCGCTGCGTGGTCTCGACGGCCTCGGTCCTTGCGGCGGGGTCGGGGCTATAGGCGAGGGGGTCGTCCGCCTTGGCTTGCGGCGTATCAAGGGAGCCGGTCTGCTCAAAAGCGGGCTGGCTATCGCTCGCGGCTGTTTGCTCAACGGGTGCACCGCACGAGGTGCAGAACTTGGCATTATCTTCAAGAAGCTTGCCGCACGAGGCGCAATACCGAGACATTGCCACTCCTTTCGCCACATTTCAATGCAATACGACGATTATACCCACTGCCCCAAGAAGCCGGCAGTTAGGGACGTTCCTTATCTGCCGGCAGTTTAGGAACGTCCCTAACTGCCTCCCCAATGACTAGGTCCGATTTGGGGTGCGCCGGACGCTGGGGTATCATGGCTTGGTTGCTATAACTTGCATTTTCGCGCCTTGTAGGAAGGGGCTGCGCCCATGGCTTTTGAGCCCGCTCAACATAGCTTTATCACGCTCGAGGGCGTCGACGGCGCCGGCAAGTCCACGCAGGCGCGTTTGCTGGCCCGCGCGCTCGACCTCGCTGGCTATCAGGTCGTAACTCTGCGCGAGCCGGGCGGCACCGCCATCAGCGAAAAGATCCGCGCCCTGCTGCTCGACCCCGCCAATACGGCGATGGGCGACACCTGCGAGCTGCTGCTCTACGAGGCCGCACGCGCCCAGCTGGTGCACGAGGTCATCACGCCCGCCCTCGCTGCCGGCAAGGTGGTCCTGTGCGACCGTTTCTACGATTCCACGACCTGCTATCAGGCGTTTGCCGATGGCCTCGACCGTCAGATGGTACGCGATGCCAACAACCTGGCTGTCGCCGGTACGCATCCGGCGCTCACGCTCGTCTATCACGTCACGCCCGAGCAGGCGGCGCTGCGCATGGCGGCCCGCGGTGCGGCCGATCGCATGGAGGCCAAGGGCATGGCCTTCCAGGAGCGCGTCTACCAGGGATTTTGTGCCATTGCTGCCGAGGAGCCAGACCGCGTAAAGCTCATCGACGCCACCGCGTCGATTGCAGACGTCTTCGCGCAGACGGTCGAGCAGGTTCGCGCGTATGGCCTCGATGTTCCCCAAGATGCCGTCGCCGCCGCGCTTGCCCAGGAGGCTGAGTAACATGGCCCCCGCTCAGGCAAGCCTGCTGGCCAAGCTCGACACCCAAGAGCGCGTGCGCGACTTTTTGACCAACGCCATCGCAAGCGGCCGCGCATCGCACGCCTACCTGTTTTTGGGCGCGCCCGGCGCCGCTAAGCTCGACGCCGCATGGGCGCTTGCCCAGGCATTCCTGTGCGAGCAGGACGGCTGCGGCTCGTGCGACAGCTGCGTGCGCGTTGCGCGCCATACGCATCCCGACGTGCACTATTACACGCCCGAAAGTGCTACGGGCTACCTCATCGCGCAGACCCGCGGGCTGCTCGACGACGTGCCCCTGGCGCCCATCCGCGCCAAGGCAAAGGCCTACATCATCGACCGTGCCGAGCAGCTGCGCGCCAACACCGCCAACGCGCTACTCAAAACGCTCGAGGAGCCGCCCGAGGGTGTCATGTTCATCCTGCTGGGCACCTCGGCCGACGTGATGCTGCCCACCATTGTGAGCCGCTGCCAGTGCGTACCGTTTCGGCTGGTGTCGCCCGTCGCCGCCGCGCAAGCCGTGAGCCGCGCCACCGGTCAGGATATCGTGCGTTGTCGCATGGCCGTTGCCGTGGCGGGAAGCCCCACGCGCGGCATCGAGTTCCTTAAGAGCGCCGAGCGCCAGGACGCCCGCCGCCAGATGGTCCGCGCCATCGATTCGCTCATCGCTGCCGACGAGGCCGATGTGCTCAGTCGCGCCAAGTCGCTCATCGTCGCCGTCAAGGCGCCGCTCGCCGAGGTCAAGTCCACGCAGGAAAAGGTGCTCGAGCAAAATGCCGACTACCTTTCGCGTGGAGCATTGAAGCAGCTTGAGGACCGCAACAAGCGCGAACTCAACGCGCGCGAGCGTTCGGGTATCATGGAAGCGCTGGCGAGCGCGCGGACGCTCATGCGCGACGTGCTGCTGACGCTTCAGGATGAGGCGGCAGACGTTGTGAACGAGGACGTGCGCGACACGATCGGGCGGCTTGCCGCGGCGACGAATGTTGCGGGTGCCACCCAGGCGCTCGAGGCGGTCGCAACCGCCGAGCGCAACATCGCCAGAAACGTTACTCCCCAGCTGGCCATCGAGGTCATGCTGTTCGATATCAGGAAGGCACTGAAATGCCGTTAGTCGTACCCGTTAAGTTTACCTACGCCTCGCGCGACCTGTGGTTCGACCCACAGGATCTGGATATCCTTGAGGCCGATTATGCCATTTGTTCTACCGAGCGCGGAACCGAGATCGGCCTGGTCACGGCCGATCCCTTCGAGGTGCCGCTCGACGAAATCGGTCAGCCGCTCAAGCCCGTGTTGCGCGTAGCGAGCGACATCGACCTGCAGCTTGCCGACGACCTGGCTATCCAGGGTGACGAGGCCATGGTCGACTTCCGCCGCCTGGTCAAGGAGCTCGACCTCGAGATGAAGCCGGTCGGCGTCGAGTACCTGTTTGGCGGCGAGAAGGCCGTGTTCTACTTTGCTGCCGAGGAACGCGTCGATTTCCGTCAGCTCGTCAAGGACCTGTCCTCGACGCTGCACATTCGCGTCGACATGCGCCAGATCGGCGTGCGCGACGAGACCCGCCTGGTGGGCGGCTATGCTCAGTGCGGCCAGGAGCTCTGCTGCACGCGCTTTGGCGGACAGTTTGAGCCGGTTTCGATCCGCATGGCAAAAGAGCAGGACCTGCCGCTCAACTCGTCCAAGATCAGCGGCGTCTGCGGCCGCCTGATGTGCTGCCTGCGCTACGAGTTCGAGGCGTACAAGGACTTTAAGAGCCGCGCGCCCAAAAAGAAGACACTTATCGATACGCCACTTGGCAAGGCGCGCATCCAGGAATATGACACCCCGCGTGAACAGCTGGTGTTGCGCCTGGAGAACGGCAAAGTCTTTAAGGTCAACCTGGCCGACATGACCTGCTCTGAGGGCTGCAAAAAGAAGGCCGCCGAGCAGGGCTGCAACTGCCGCCCCGACTGTGTGACGCGCGATGTGCTCGAGCGTATCGAGTCGCCCGAGATGCGCCTGGCGCTTATGGAGCTCGACCGCGAGAACGGCGTCGACGTGGGCGATGGCCTGTCGAGCGCCGACCGTCTGGCCGGTACATCGATGCCCAAGCGCCGTCGTCGCGATGTTGAATCCGATGCTCGCGCCGGTCAGAGCCAGGGCGAGGGTCGTGGCCGCGGAAAGGGCCGCGGCAAGGCCGAGGCGCTCGAGGCCGAGGAGGCTGCCGGTGGACGTCGCCGCCGCAAGCGCTCGGGTGCGGGCGATGCCGGCGAGGCCGCTCCCGCAGGCAAGAACTCCTCCCGCGAGCGCGAGGCTCAGCAGCCTCAGCAGCAAAACCGCGGCGGTGGTATGAATCCCACGCGCCGTCGCCGCCGCCATTTGTCGAGCGAGGAGCGCGAGGACGCCTTCCGCGCCGCAGCCGCTCGCGAAGCCGGTGTCGCCCCCAAGGGTGGTTCGGGTTCCGATACGCCTGCCGACAAGGGTGGCAAGCAGCGCAACGATGACGAGCGCGCCCCGCGTCCGCGTCGCCGCCATTCCTCGGGCACGCAGCAAAAGCCCTCGGTGCCCTCCGTGGCCGATCAGGTCTCGGATGGCGAGGTCAAGGTCACACGTCGTCGCCCTGGAGATGGCGGAGGGGCGGCTGCCAAGGCTGCGCGCGGCGCCGCTCGCGACGAACGCGAGTCGCGCGAAGATCGTGGTGGCGAGGGTTCGGCCGACCAGGGCCAGAAGCGCCGTCGCCGTCGTCGTTCCCGCAAGCCGCGTCAAGATGGTGGCGAGGGCTCGACCCCGTCTTCGTCTGCACCACAACCGCCTACCGGCGAATAACGCCCGCGAGCGGATTTAACCTGCCTGACCCCAAACGCGTCGGGGTACCATAGCGCTGAATCAACAACCCTCCCTGCGACCGAGCGTAGGGAGGGTTGTGTCGTGAAGAGACATTTGAATGTGTTGGGATGCCTGCAAGGTGTCGGCATCCTGCCGTTTGCGGACGAATTGCTACCGTTTGCCGAGCGGGCGGCGCACGAGGCGCTTGAGGCGTTGTCGCCCACGCGATGCGCCGGCTGCGAGCGCTCCGGCGCGCTTATTTGCCAAGACTGCTTGGCGGCGCTTGCGCTCATCGACCCGCGGCATAGCTGCACTCGATGCGGCGCCCCGTTTGGAGACTTGCTGTGCACCGAGTGCTCGGTCGAGGGTTCGTCCTCGGCGATGGCCGAAGCACTCGACCGGTGCCTGGCATGTGCCGTTTACACGCATCCGCTGCCGCGGATCATTAAAGCGTACAAAGACGCAGGCGAGCGACGCCTGGCACCGTATCTGGCAGAACTGCTATACGACACCGCCTTACATGCCCAGGTCGCGGCACCCGAACGCTTAGGCGGTGTGTTGTCCGGCGCCGATGCAGTGGTGTTTGTGCCCGCGACTGCGGCGGCGTTTCGGCGACGCGGCTTCGATCATATGGAGGCCATCGCGCGCCCATTTTGCGAGCTGTCGGGTGTTCCGCTGCTCGACGCCCTCGTCAAATACGGCCACGGTGACCAGCGCGAGCTCGGTCGCGTCGAGCGCCGGGAACGTGCCCGGGGCATGTACGAGACCGTTGAGGACGTGCGGGGCCGCCGCCTGCTGCTCATCGACGATGTCATTACCACGGGTGCGACCATGGCAGCGGCTTCGGCGGAACTCAAGCGCGCCGGTGCCGCGGCCGTTGATGGCCTCGCTCTCGCACGCGTTTGGTAGGGGTGGTTTTGTGGCAGTGAAGATTGAGCGGTGCAACGAGCCGACAGGCGAACAGCTAGCGGCTTCCGTAATCCTAACAGGCGCCTCGGCGCTACGCATGATGCGCGCCGAGCGCCGACAAATGGGTTACATCAGCTGGAAGGACCTTGAGCCCGAGGAGGAGCGCCGCGTGCTGCGCACGTCGTCGCCCTCGACCGAGGACATCTATCTTCCCGACTTGGTGCGAATTGGAGCCAAAAGCGGCGAGGTGCAAGAAGGTCTGTGCTTGCTGGTGGGATCTGCGGCGCAGCGCCGCCGCATGCCTGGCGTGGGCTGGTCCGTGTGTTCCGGGTTGCCTTCCGGCTCGATTCTAGAGGTAGAACCGGGGGTGTACAGCCTATCTCCCGAGGCCCTTTGTGTTGCCGTCGCCCGCGAGGTCGGCTGTATCCAGGCGTTTGCCCTGGCCCAGGAACTGTGTTCCAAGATTTCACTGAGCGATCGCGGGAAGTATCTGCCTCCCTACAGCTCACCTGTTGTGAATAGACTTGCAAAGGACAAGGATCAACCGGCAGACGTGGGCTACTTTGAAGTCGAGCCGGTGCTGACGCCCGATCGCCTGGCAGATTACCTTGCGGCATGCAAGGGGAATGTGGCCAAACAGCTGCTGCGCCTGTGTCCCTACCTGTCAGAAAACCTGCGCTCGCCCATGGAATGCATCATGCTCGCTCTGTTTTCGCTTCCGTTTTCCTATGGTGGATTTGCCTGCGGTCCCTTTAAGACCGACTACAAGATCGAGTTCGATGACCGCGCGCAGGCAATCTCGGGGATGCCGCATGCAGTTTGCGATGCGTATCAGGAAGCAGCCCGGTTTGACCTGGAATACAACGGCGAGCTGGGCCATTCCTCCCGGAGGGGACGTATCCATGATGAAAAACGCAATACGGGCTTGATTACTATGGGAATCGAGGTCGCGACGGTCAACAACGAAATGCTCTGCGACATGGAAGCGATGGAAGCGCTTGCATGGCGCATTTACCAACGCAAGGGCAAGCGATATCAGAATCGCGTAGAGGCTCGTCGAAAGAGGCAAGATGCTCTGCTGAATACGCTCCGAGTGTGCTTTGGGCTCAAGCCGGCGTAAAACTATGGCTTTATAGGGGGTCTGTTTATATGTCCTGTGCAAATAACGGCAAATATGAGTACTGCTACTAGATTAGTGGCAGCAAAAACAAAGAAACTTGGGCCGACAATCTGGATTCATTGAAGAGATAATGGTGGCGCGCGCAGACGTGGTGTAAGAGCGTCCCGAGGTCCGTCGCT